>CAYYNM010000001.1:0-11084 GCA_964472945.1 uncultured Methylomarinum sp.
ACAGCTCCCATACCAAGAATAAGACCAACCGCAATGGCTGTTAAACCTTGTACATCTGCAATTAACGCTGCAAGTTCCATAATACCTCCGAAAGTATTGTTATATATTTAAAGTTAAAAAAAATTAATGATCTTCGTGTGCCATGCTTAAATAAACAATGGTTAATACCATGAATATAAAAGCCTGTAAAACAATGATTAAAATGTGAAAAATCGCCCAAGGAAAACTTAAAAATGGCTGCAGGAATGCAGGCAGTAGAGCGATAAGTATAAAGATAAGCTCACCGGCATATAAATTACCAAAAAGCCTAAGTGCTAAAGAAATCGGTTTTGCTATTTCTTCAACAATTTTTAACAGTAAGTTAAAAGGCATCATCCAAGGACCAAAAGGCGTACAGGTCAGCTCTTTAGCAAAACCGAAGACACCTTTTATTTTAATGCTATAAAAAATAATTAATATAAAAACACTAATAGAAAGTGCAAAAGTTGCATTTAAATCTGTACTGGGAACAACACGTAAATATTCAATCCCCATTAATGAGCTAATTAATGACAGTAAATCTACAGGTAATAAATCCATCATATTCCATAGAAAAACCCAGCAAAAAATAGTTAATCCGAGCGGTGCAATTAATTTACTCTCACCATGAAAAGTATCTTTAACTTGCTGGTCAACAAATTCGATCATCATCTCTGCAAAATTCTGTGCCAATCCAGGCACACCTGTTGTCACTTTGTCGGCAACCGATTTAAAAAACCAAATAAACAACGTACCTAGAACTGCTGAAAAGAACAAGGTATCTAAATGTACTGTCCAAAAGCCTTCACCCACCGACAATGGTGTTAAATGGTGAACAATATACCCTGTAGAACCGCCTTCACTAGCCATCTTCTCTCACACTTTTATATTCAAAATCTTGCGCAAATAAAATTAACGCAAGCCAAAAAACTGATAGTACGCATACAAAGCAGGCCATTAAAGGAAAAATCAGTAATCCTGGTACCTGAAAGGCTATTGCAAACAACGCACATGTCATCAAGACTTTTCTTGATTCACCACTATAAAAAGATTGCACAATTTTTTTTGCACTCTCCCCATTAGCTAAAGATATTCGATAAGCAAAATACAAATTGGGTAAAAAAGCAGTTAATCCACCGATAATTGATGAAATAGCCCAGCTTACCCCTCCATAAACTAAAAAACCAATGCTTACACTAATAGCAACTGAAACTTGCATTAGTAATATTTTATGTATAGTTGAATAGTTGGATTTTTTTGCCACGTTTGAGTCCACAGCTTATAGCCTGCGAATTATATCTTTCAGCTATTATTAAAGCAAGTTGAAATCCATCACAATACAAATAACCACTCATCACTTTAGATAACCGCTTAGACTTTTAATTTTACAGTATTGGCGAAATAGTCAAATTTCATGGATAATATCGGGTTTGTTGTTCTTTCACCCTTTTAAAATAATGAAACAAAAGCTGGAAACATTGCTACAACACGCGATCACCTGTCTAAAATCTGAAGCTATTTTAGATCAAGAAATAGTTCCACAGATTATTATTGAACGCACAAAAGACTCTCGGCATGGTGATTTTGCAACTAATTTAGCACTATCCCTGGCAAAACCCGTTAATACAAATCCTCGCCAACTTGCTGAAAAAATCATTTCTTTATTACCTACCGACCCTGCTGTTGCTAAAGTTGAAATTGCGGGGCCTGGGTTTATTAATTTTTTCATTACCACCGACTCTCAGTTTCAAATTATTGAACAAATCCATACTGCTGGAAAAAATTATGGTTTAAGTAAAATCGGAGCAGGGAAAAAAGTTCAGGTTGAATTTGTTTCTGCAAACCCTACAGGTCCACTTCATGTGGGACATGGCCGTGGGGCCGCATACGGTTCTACCGTAGCAGATCTATTGCAAGCCGTTGGGTTTGATGTTTCCAAGGAATACTATGTCAATGATGCGGGCCGCCAAATGGATATTTTAGCGGTAAGTATTTGGCTGCGGTATTTAGAAGAGTGTGGTGAAGTTGTTGTATTCCCTTGTAATGGTTATCGAGGTGAGTATATTAGAGATATCGCCTTCAATATTCACAAAAACACAGGCAATGAATATCGCCACCCAGCAGAACTTGTTATTGAAGATATTCCAGCCGACGAACCTCATGGTGGGGATAAAGAACTACATATTGATGCACTTATTGTCAGAGCCAAAACCTTATTAGGTGACTCTCTCTATCGAGACCTATTTCAGGCGGGACTAAATGTTATCCTTGACGACATCAAGGATGACTTAGAAGAGTTTGGCGTCACTTATCAAGAATGGTTTTCTGAGCGTAGCTTAATGGAAGATCACTCGATAAATAATGCTCTAAAAAGATTAGATGACAGCGGCTATCTCTATAAAAAAGAGGGGGCTACCTGGTTCGCCTCCAGTCGTCTTGGCGATGAAAAAGATAGAGTAGTTGTGCGAGACAATGGTCAATCAACTTACTTTGCTTCAGATATCGCCTATCATATAAATAAACTTGATCGAGGTTTTGATCAAATTATTAATATCTGGGGAGCTGACCACCACGGGTACATCCCTAGGGTTAGAGCAGCAATGCTGGCTCTTGGTGCAGATGAATCCAAACTTAAAGTGTTATTAGTGCAATTTGCAATTTTATATCGTGGAACAGAAAAAGTCCCCATGTCTACTCGCTCTGGTGAGTTTGTCACTTTGCGGCAACTGCGTAGCGAGGTAGGAACTGATGCCGCACGTTTTTTTTATGTAATGAGAAAAGCAGATCAGCACATGGATTTTGACCTAAAACTGGCTACCTCCAAAACTAATGAAAATCCAGTTTTTTATGTGCAGTATGCTCATGCTCGTGTATGTAGTGTTTTGCGCCAACTTGATGAAAAAGGTTTGAATAGAAATTTAAATTTAGGGATGAAAAATTTAAATAAATTAAATGAATCACACGAATTAGCACTGATTACTATTTTATCAAAATACCCTGAAGTACTTGAAAAAGCAGCGTTGCAATATGAGCCTCATTTATTAATTAACTATCTACGCGAATTAGCAACAAGCTTTCACACTTATTATAATGCACATCAGTTTTTAGTGGAAGACGAAGCACTTAGAAATGCCAGGCTTAACCTTATTTGCGCGACTAAACAAGTGCTTTCAAATGGTTTATCTTTATTAAATATTAATACACCTGAGTCAATGTAATGGCTCGTGATTATAAAAATAGAGCAACTTCTAGCAGAAAAAAACCTCAACAAAATACTGTTGCCTGGTGGAAGTGGCTATTAATTGCTTTGTTAATAGCTATTTTTACAATCTTTTTATTTTTTTTAAAAAGCACTAGCCCAAAACAAGCGACAGTAAAGCAACAAACCATTGCGGCTTCAATAAAACCAAAGCTAAAACCAAAACATCAGAATAAGGTGATACAAGAGCCTCGGTATGATTTTTACACCATACTTCCTGAGACAGAAGTTATCATTCCTGACTATGAAATTAATACTCGTCGCCGAGAGGAGCACCTAGGTAAAAGAAAGGCTAGTAAATATAATGTACAAGCAGGGTCTTTTCGTAATTTTACTGATGCTGATAAATTAAGAGCAAAACTAGCCTTAATTGGGATAGAATCAAGAGTGGAAAAGGCAACGATTGGAAATGTTGTTTGGAATAGAGTAAAAATGGGGCCTTTTAAAAGCTCATCTCAAATTGCTATCCTAAAAAAACGATTGAAGAGTAATGGTATTGATATTATTGTTACTGAAACAAAAGGGTAAGTTACATATTTACTTCAACCACGTACCCCTATAATTTAGAAAGAGGGCGTTAATATCACTCTCTTTATTCAACTATCACAAAATAATTAAAATAAATATGTTTGAAATAGAGTACTTATTCCGAGAAAAAGATTTGGTTCATTTTAATGAGCTATGCTTAAAAAATAATATCGAATTACAAAAAAGTCTTCGCAAGCATAAAATGTTTGTACCTGGCATTATGTTACTGATTGGCTTGTTTTATTATATTTATTATGCCGATATGATGACAACCGCTTATATTGTACTGCTAGCAGTTGGCTGGGGGATTTTTTCGCCTTACGCAATGAAAATGGATATGCGTAGGCAGTTTCTTGAAAAATATACTGATAAAGAAAAAGCCGATATTTTTGGATTGCATTCATTAAAGATAGAGCAAGAGTATTTGGCTGAGAAATCACCAGGAGGCAAACACAAAACGCCTTGGAAAGATATGTTACGAGTAGAGTATTCAAAAGAATATGTTCTTATTTATACTGATTTAGATTCTGCTATTGTTATTCCTATAGAAACTATCAAGAGTGGCGAGTTAAAGAAATTTGCCAAACAAGCTGAAAGTATGATTGACCGCTTAAGTGAGTAACAAGCTTTAATCAACAGAAATACCGGATAAAATTAAAAACATATAAAAAAGGGAAGGAGCCTTTTCCAATATTACTTTTCAGTAACATTGGAAAAGGCTCCTTCCCTTTATGCTTAGAAGCACGCTGATATTTAGTTTTATCTTTATAAATTTTTGCTTTATTAAATTGATAAGCAAACTTTGCGACGGGATTTTTAACTGGTTTTTCAGCTAATCCCTTTGATTTCTTGGTTTTTTTCATATAAACACCTTAAATAAATTGGATTAATCACCATATACTATTACTATAGCTTGTTTATTTGAACATAGAATTGCTGTGAACTTCCAGAAAAATTTTGACGTTATTATCATCGGTGGTGGCCATGCGGGTACTGAAGCTGCACTTGCTTCGGCTCGAGTAGGTGTGAAAACTCTACTCCTTACCCAAAATATCGATACGTTAGGGCAAATGAGCTGTAACCCCGCTATTGGAGGTATTGGTAAAGGGCATTTAGTTAAAGAAATTGATGCCTTAGGTGGAGCAATGGCTCAAGCCGCTGATAAGGCTGGCATCCAGTTTAGAACCTTAAATGCAAGTAAAGGCCCTGCAGTAAGAGCGACTCGTGCCCAGGCAGACCGTAATTTATACAAGCAAGCTATTCGCTATACCTTAGAAAACCAGGACAATCTCACCTTATTTCAACAAACTGTCTCTGATTTTATAGTCGAAGGCGATAAAATAGTAGGTGTTAAAACTCAGATGGGGCTAGATTTTTCTGCTAAAGCTGTGGTGTTAACAACAGGTACATTTCTAGGTGGGTTAATTCATATTGGACTTGAGAACTATGCCGGTGGTAGAGCGGGGGAAGCAGCATCAATCGCTTTAGCCGACCGTTTACGTGAACTACCTTTTCAAGTTGACCGTTTAAAAACAGGCACCCCTCCTAGGATAGATGGTAGAAGTATTGATTTCAGCAAGCTTGAAATTCAATCAGGAGACAGCCAACTCCCTGTATTTTCATTTGTAGGCTCTAAGGAACAACACCCACAACAAGTTCCTTGCCATATTACTCGGACTAATAGCCAAACCCACGATATTATTCGTTCAGGAATGGACCGTTCACCTATGTATACTGGAATTATTGATGGTGTTGGGCCTCGTTACTGTCCATCAATTGAGGATAAAGTTGTACGTTTTGCTGATAGAGATTCTCATCAAATATTTGTTGAACCTGAAGGTTTAAAGACCCATGAGATATACCCCAATGGTATTTCAACCAGCTTGCCGTTCGATATTCAATATCAATTTGTACAGTCCATATTGGGGTTTGAGAATGCCGTCATTATTCGCCCTGGGTATGCAATTGAATATGATTATTTTAACCCTATTAATTTAAAATCATCACTAGAAACCAAACATCTGAACGGCTTATTTTTTGCCGGTCAAATAAATGGAACAACAGGGTATGAAGAAGCTGGGGCACAAGGCTTAATTGCTGGCTTAAATGCTGCCAGACAAGTTAAGGGCTTGGAAAGTTGGTGTCCAGAACGTGATGTGGCTTATATCGGAGTAATGATTGATGATCTTATCACCCTTGGTACAGAAGAACCTTATCGCATGTTTACCAGTCGTGCAGAATACCGTTTATTATTAAGAGAAGATAATGCTGATTTAAGGCTAACAGAAAAAGGTAGGGAATTAGGCTTGGTTGATGATAATCGCTGGCAAATATTTGATAAAAAACGTGAATCTATTGCTCAGTTACAAAACCAATTGAGTAAAAAATGGGTAAGAGCAGGGACTGAACAAGCTCAACAAGCCGAAAACTTATGGGGTAAAGAATTAAAAAAAGAAGCCAGTATGTTTGCTCTATTACACAGACCGGAAGTCGATGTTGATAATTTACTGTCTTTTGCAGAAATAGATAATATTGATGCTCAAGTTGCTGAGCAAGTTGAAATACAAGCAAAATATGCCGGCTACATTGAAAGACAACAAACAGAGATTAACCGGACTAAACGTTATAACCACTTGAAGCTGCCTATTGGCGAAGATTACAGTAAAGTTTCTGGATTATCTAATGAGGTTAGTGAAAAATTATTAACTCAAAAACCAGAAACCTTAGGTCAAGCATCTCGTATTCCCGGTATTACCCCAGCGGCAATATCCCTACTGCTAGTTCATTTAAAAAAGAAATCTGCATAATGGAAAATTGTCTAAAAATATTGCAACAGGGTTTACAGGAACTTGATATAAAAAGTGATGAAGCTCAGTTAGACAAGCTTATTAAATTTATAAAGCTGATTGAAAAATGGAATAAAGCTTATAATTTAACAGCTGTTCGTATTAGAGAGGATATGGCTAGGTTGCATATACTGGATAGCTTGACAGTTTTACCTTATATCCATGGAAATCTTGTGGCAGATATAGGTACAGGAGCAGGGTTACCTGGGATACCATTGGCAATTTTTTCACCTGATATTGAATTTATTTTGCTTGATTCAAACTCAAAAAAAACACGTTTTGTGCAACAAGCTATTTTAGAGTTAAAACTAACTAATGTGAGTGTTCAACATTGTCGAGTTGAGAGCTTTCTCCCCAAGGTGTTATTTTCAACAGTTACGATGCGAGCCTTTTCCAGCTTACAAGATATTATGGACTTAACTAAACATTTAATCGCACCTTCAGGCATCTTACTCGCAATGAAAGGGCAACAGCCAGACACTATAGAAATGAATGCACTGACGACACCTTATTCTGTTATTCAACTGGCTGTTCCAGAAGTTGAAGCAAAAAGGTGTTTAATTAGAATCGAAGGAGTTGCTGAATATGGGTAAAGTTATTGCCATTACCAATCAAAAAGGTGGCGTAGGTAAAACCACAACGAGTGTAAACCTGGCTGCAACATTAGCATCAGCAAACCGTAAAGTATTACTTATAGACCTGGACCCTCAAGGTAATGCAGCTATGGGCTGCGGTGTCGATAAAGAAGAAGTTGAGTACTCAAGCTGTGAGTTATTATTAGAAGAAGTACCGGCATCAGAAATTATTGTCAAAAATACAGAGATAGAATTTGATATTATCCCTGGAAATGCTGATTTGACTGCGGCAGAAGTACATTTAATGAATGCAAAAAATAGAGAGCGAAAGCTTGCAGACGCTCTCTTACAAATTAAATCTGAATATGATTATATATTGATTGACTGCCCACCTTCATTAAATATGCTGACTTTAAATGCTATGGTGGCTGCAGATAGTGTATTAATTCCTATGCAATGTGAATATTATGCTTTGGAAGGTCTTTCAGCATTAATGACGACCTTAAAAAACATTCGAGACAGTGTGAACCCTGGGCTACATCTTGAAGGTATTTTAAGAACCATGTTTGATAATAGAAGCCGTTTGACCAAAGATGTTTCAGAGCAATTGCAGGAATACTTTGGGGATAAAGTTTTTAGAACCTGTATTCCAAGAAATGTACGCCTGGCAGAAGCACCCAGTCATGGCTTACCCATTATTCAATATGATAAAAAATCTCGAGGTGCTGTTGCTTATATCGCAATGGCAGGCGAAATGATTAGAAAAGAAGAGAAAAAATAACATGGCAGTAAAAAAACGGGGACTAGGTCGAGGGTTAAATGCTCTTTTAGGGGATATTACGCCAGTAGAAAAAGGAAAAAACCAAGCTTTACACTCCTTACCCATTGAATTTTTGCAACGCGGAAAATATCAGCCTCGAAAAGATATAGACCCTGAAGCTCTGCAAGAATTAGCGGATTCAATTAAAGCTCAGGGTGTTATACAACCTATTGTTGTTAGATTAATAGCAGAAGACAAGTATGAGATTATTGCAGGAGAACGCCGCTGGAGAGCCTCGCAATTAGCTGCTTTACAGGAAATTCCGGTTGTTATAAGAGACATTGACGATAAAACGGCTATGGCTGTCGCATTGATTGAAAATATTCAACGTGAAGACTTAAATGCTTTGGAGGAGGCGGAAGCCTTAAAAAGGCTGGTTGATGAATTTGATATGACCCATCAACAGGCCGCGGATGCCGTTGGTAAATCCAGAGCAATGGTCTCTAACTTATTACGTTTACTGGAACTACCTAATGAAGTAAAAACTTTATTATCAAAAGGCCTTATTGAAATGGGGCATGCAAGAGCATTATTAACTCTGGATATTGACAAGCAAATCGAAATTGCCAATAAAATCGTCAAGCATAGCTTGACCGTTAGGGAGGCGGAGAAACTGGTTAAAAATAGTGCTGTAGATATAGCTCCTACCCATAAGCCACAAGACTCAGACACCTTAAGATTACAAGAACAATTAACAGAAAAAACGGGGGCTAAAGTTATTATTAACCATCAAAAAAATGGCAAAGGTAAGCTTGTTTTTAATTATACAAGCCTGGAAGAGTTGGAAGGGATTATTAATCGTATCAATTAAAGTGCTCTTAAAAAGCCACTGTTTATGTATGGTAGAGCGGACTTTAGTCCGCCATAGAACGGTCGTGCCAGTTTAGCCGACAGATGTGCGCTCTGACAAAGCACTAAAGCTTGATATAAACATAAGCTCCGAAAACGAACTCCACTACAAGCAGAGACTATGATTATATTTTTTTAATTTGGTAGTGTTTTATATAAAAAGGTAGCAATCCAGAAATAAATAAAAATATTGAAGGGGGAATGGGGGCTGAAGAAGTGGCAACATCACCATTACGAACAGCCCATTCCGAAGCAAAGACAATCTGACGATTTACTAAAACCTGCTTATTGGTATCTACTTGATACATTAAAACACCATTGTTACTAAAAACACCATGAGCAGGATCAGCTAATTGTTGGCTACCTGCCCAAAAGACTTGACCTGTAATATTATTAAAAATACTTGTATCATTATCTCTAAATAGGTTGGCTAATTCTCCATTCACATTTATGCCAGTAAGCTCTGCAAGTAATGCCTCTATTGTTGTTGTACCCGTTATTGTACTAACCGTTGTGGGGCGCCTCCAATCACTGTAACCTAAATAGTTTATGCCCCTTAAATTGTAAAGCACTGCTACATCACCAAAATTACTTCTACCATTTGGAGCCAAAGTAATGGTGCCTGTTTTACCTATATCTCCGGGATGATCGCGAGCAGCTTCAATTGCAGCCAATGGGTCTTGAACCCAGGTTAGGTTTTGGATTGAATCATAAATTAAGCCATTGCCTCTATTTATTAAATTTGCGCAGGATTGAGACGCATATATTATGGATAAAAATAAAACTGTACTTTTCATCATAGTTTCCTTTTCTCTGTTTTTAAAAATATACGTGGCAAATAATACCACACAATTGATTTTCAACTCAAATTTAACTAATCCCTGTATATTCCGATACCTGTTTCAGAGGTGAGCGAGTATTTAACCTTTTTTTTCTAAGAATATTGACGAAAGTCATTAACTAACCTATCTTTAAGTATCCTGTTTAGTTTTATTTTAGGTCCATTTTATAAATCTATGTCCATTATTACTACGTATGACTTTTCTGAAGATCAAAACTCTCATTTCTTGAGACAAATATTACGCTTCTTAACAACCCAAAAAATGTTGCCAACACCGGTAAACTATGCACTTGTTTATGAGTATGTATCAGGCTGTAATATAAAGTTAAGGGTAGCCATTGATTTACTGGTAAAACAAGGTAAAACTTTTGATAAAGAATTATCAATTAAGCTATATAACAAATATATCAGTAATAATTCTTTGGAATCTTTTGACAAAGTAAATCAGGAATTAGAAGTTCTTATTACTAACACTCGGAATATTGTTTCCGAAACCAGTCAAAAGGCTTCAGATGCGGGTGTTGTTTTTGAAGAGCAAGCCGCGACTGTTTCTTCAATACAGACACGTGCCGACTTAAAAAAAGTGATTACAGAAATTGCGACAGAAGCAACAGGGTTAGCAAATATAAGTCAATCACTAAAAAAAGAGTTAGATTCTGCCAATGAAGAAATGGGCAAGTTACGAACAGAGCTGATAAAAGTCAGGGAATCAGCATCTACAGATGCTCTAACGGGGTTACTAAATAGAGGGGCATTTGATAAAGCACTAAATAACTTGATAGAACAAGAAGACTCAAATGAGGCATGCCTAGTTATGTTAGATTTAGATCACTTTAAAAAGGTAAACGACACGCATGGACACCTAATTGGCGATAGTGTACTTAAATTTACTGGAAATTTATTAAAAAAACATAGTCAACCACAACATTTTTCGGCACGCTATGGTGGCGAAGAATTGGCTATTATCATGCCTCAGACATCGATCAAAGAAGCGGCTAAAATTGCTGAACAAATAAGAATGGCCTTAGAAAGCAGTCGGCTAAAGAAAAGGAACAGTAGTGAATCTATTGGTAAGATCACTGTATCTATTGGTATTTCACATTTAAAGAAAAATGATGCCATGGAAGATTTAATTATGCGAGCAGATAAAGCTTTGTACCAAGCCAAAGATACAGGACGTAATAAAGTTATTATTGAATAAAGCCGCTCTTTTATAATGCGTTCTAAGTAGCTAACAATATTTATTCTAACATTTGGAAATGAGGCTTTAGCCTCGCACAAGTCAGGCGAGGCTAAAGCCTCACTTTCAAAGTTGATTGATTCAAGATGTTAAAATAATTTTAGTCCC
>CAYYNM010000001.1:11184-15168 GCA_964472945.1 uncultured Methylomarinum sp.
AACATTATAATATTACGCATTGATTGCGCCCGTTATCTTTCGCAACATATAAAGCTTTATCAGCCCTATTAAAACAAGACTCGCTAGTATCCATATTCGTTAATTGAGTAATACCACAAGAAATTGTAATGGAGATCTTTCTTCCATTTGAGTTAAATGCTGTTTTCTCAATAATTTTACGGATGTTATTAGCTGATTCCAGAGCTGATTCCACCTTTGTATTTGACAGTAGCATGGTAAACTCCTCTCCACCAAATCGTGAAACAAAGTCAGTTTCTCTGCAATGCTGAGATAGCAATTTAGCAATTAAAATCAGCGTCTTGTCCCCTGCTTTATGCCCAAAGGTATCATTTATATTTTTGAACAAATCAATATCCCAAATAAGTAGGGATAAAGGTGTTTTATACCGTTTCCAATTAGCCATTTCAGTTGTAAATCGTTCATCATAGGCTAAACGATTAGGTAAGCCTGTAAGAGGGTCATGTGTCGCTCTTTGATGCTCAGTAATAAGTTTTTTGTTTAATACAGATGACTCTTGCTTCATTGCATTAATTTTTGTGGATAGAGATTCTAATTCCTGTTTTGCTTTTTTACGCTCAACCTCTTCATGCTTACGTTGTTTTTGGATTTGTTGAGCAATATTATCTAAACGTGAATGTATCAGTTGTTTTAGTGGTTCAAGTTGAGTCGCACTTTTAGAGCTATTTTGTAATTCAAGCATTTGAGATGAAACAGATTCATCTAGTAAATTTCGTTTAATATTACTTGCATCAGCAGTTGATTTTACGCCTGAAGCTTTAACACCGAGGTCTGCAAGTTGCTCTGTCAGTTGCCCCAAAAATCGCGCCATTTCCACTTGCTCAGATTGGTGATGTTTTTTTATTTTAACTAAAAGTGAAATCGTTTCATCAAGAATACTAGTAAGAGAAGGGGTGTTTGCAAGATTCTGTTTTAATGCTTCTGCTTGTGCCTCAAATTTAACAGGTATTTCTGTGCTATTTAATAAATGTTGTAGCTGGCTGTTAATCGCTTCAACATCAATGGAATCAAAAGATTGGGATCTTAAGTCTAAAGCTTGCTCAGAGATAGGTTCGATATGCTGAATACTATCAATAAGGTCGTTGATAGCAACAATTAAGTATTGTGAGTTTGAATATTTCTTTTTTTCATACTGAGCTTCAATATACTGAATTTCTTTTTTTTGTTCAGGAAAGTGGTGAAATAGAAATTCAAAAAGTAAGCTTGCATCTGTTAATGAATCATCACCAACCGTATCCTCAAGTCTAATCAAAGCGCTGGTAAATTTATCCAGCTCTAACTTTAGTTGTTCGCTTTTTAGACCATTTTTTAACTGCTTACGGATACGAATAAGGTGAGGGTCTAGCTGTTTATTAAAGCCTGTTGTTGCAAGAGAAAGTCGAATGATGGTTTTACAAAGGAGTTCTTCTTTAGTTTTATGTGTCTTTTCAAGCTCTTCATTATCATCCAGTAAATCAAAATATTTATTTTTCCATTTATCAGGATTATTTTTGTTACTCAATATGCCCATTGAATTAGCCTTGGGGTATTTAGAGCAGATGAACGTCTGCTCTAAAATTTAATAATAAATATAAAAAGTTAATGAATAAGTTCTATTTAGCTTGTGCTTCTTGTTGAATTAATTGGTTCATCACTTTAATCATATTTTCCTGCGACTTAGCAAGAGGGCCATTTGTTTTATATTTACCATTGATAATAATAGCGGGAACACCCGTTATACCATAGCGTGGTGCCATAGCTTTGGCTTGACGTAATTTAGAATCCACCAGAAATGAATTATAAGCCTCTCTAAACTTGGCTTCGTCAACACCGTGAGCAACAAAAAATTTAGCTAATTCATCTTCAGAAGTTAGTTTTTGTTTTTTATTTTGAATGGCATCAAAAAAATCAGCATGGACTTTATCCACCACACCTAGGGCCTCAGCAACAAAATAAGCTTTTGCATGCTTGCCCCAAAGTGAACTAAAAATTGCTGGTTGACGAATAAACTCAACATTGGCAGGTTTGGTTTTTAACCACTTTTCTAATACCGGTTCAAAGTGATAACAGTGTGGGCAGCCATACCAAAAGAATTCAATAACCTCTATTTTATCCTTGTTTTGGGTGGGTTGAGCAGGTGATAAAGTCTGATACCCCAACGATTCAGCTTGCGAAAGGGAGGTAAATGAAAGAAATAGAAGGAACACTGCTTTTAATAACATTGTAAAGATCTCTGTAAATTTGATGGGTTAAAATATGTTTTAAATTGTAGAAACTATCCCGTAAAATCAGCTTTAATACACCTTAATTAATGTTAAACAAGATATAATTAATTTTTTTCATGGCTATTTACAACCTACAGGTTACTACCCTTAAGTTAAGAAATAAATGATTCTTTGTAGGAGCGGCTTTAGCCGCGATGTCGCGGCTAAAGCCGCTCCTACGTAGGTACAAAATCACAAAACCTTTTAACTTACTGCCAGTGAGTGCTTTAAAAAGTGCTTTTTTAAGTTTACCTACAATACCTTATTAGTCATATTATTTTTTACTATTCAGCAAATCTGAACAGCCATATCCTCAAACATTATATGCTAAGTTATTACGAGTTTTAAAAGACATTTAATCCTTAATATAGTTCAGCTTGGAAATTTAATTTAAAAAATAAACAATTTTCAACCGTGTTACTAGATAAAACATTAAGGGAGGGATGTAAACAATTTATAGTTTATTATAGGAGGCATTTATTAATTTAATATGAATACCGCGCCCTGGGAGGCAGTAACAAATAATTCCCTACGGGTCTAGGTACATTATTTATTACTGACTCCCTTAATATACTTCATGCAGTCACGACTGCGGATTTCTAACCGCTGAATTTTTATTTCATTGTTGAGATATAGTAAGAAAGTGCTTTGATTTCCTTATCATCCATTTTTTTAGAAATCATGTGCATGATATTGTCAGTCTGATTACTGCGAGCACCTTTTTTAAAGTCAGTTAAAGCTTTAATTAAATAGTCTGCATGCTGTCCTCGTAAAGAAGGAAATAAAGCAGGTCTATTGCCCTCGCCAGCAGGCCCATGACAAGCAATACAGGCAGATATCTCAGTAGTCAGGTTGCCATTTCTATAGATGTCAGCCCCTAAAGTAATTAGGCTTTCTATCTCAGCTGCTTTTTGTTCAGCACTTATTTCTGCTTCATCATCATCGTCATCAGAAAATAATACGGGGGGTTGGTTTTTTGATATTTTTTTAGAGGCATAATAAGCCGCTATATCTTTAATATCTTTTTTATCAAGCCCCATTGCCAAGGGAGCCATCATGGGTGCATTTCTACTTCCAGCTTTAAAGGATAACAGTTGTTGTTCAAGGTACCCTGCATGTTGCTCTGCCAATTTAGGAAATGATCCCACCATACTATTTCCATCTTCACCATGACATCCCGCACAGCTGGCGGCTTTGAGTTTACCTGCTGAAATACTACCTTCTGCATGTGATGTAGTTGAAACAGTTGAAAATACGAGTGAAACTGAAAGAACGAGAATTTTTTTTATCATCATAGTTCCCTAAGGAGTAAGTGTTTATTGAGGCCGATTCTTTAGATAGCCTATATAATAGCCGAATTCTACATTCTAAGCGAGAGATCGATGAATCCAGTTTATCATCAAGCCAAATTTATGTTGAGTGCATCAAAGGTTAGTGAGGCACCTGAAGATCAAGGAAAGGAAGTTGCTTTTGCAGGAAGGTCTAATGCAGGTAAATCAAGTGCTCTTAATACATTAACCCGGCAAAATGCTTTAGCTCGAATCAGTAAAACACCTGGGAGGACACAATTACTTAATTTTTTTGAAATTGATGCGCAATCTAAGTTTGTTGATTTACCTGGTTATGGTTATGCAAAAGTACCTTTAGCAGTAAAGAAACAGTGGCATAAAATGATGGAAGATTATTTGCACCAGCGTAATGC
>CAYYNM010000001.1:15268-53481 GCA_964472945.1 uncultured Methylomarinum sp.
TCCCTCTTTGGCTAATACTATTTCATATTCCAGATTAGGATTTTTTTTAATAAGTTGTTGCTGTATTTTATCAAGCTGATTATCTGTACGAGTGGGTTCGTGATGAGTAAAAAATAATTTTTTTACCTGAGCTGCATTTGCAATTTTTATGGCAGAGTCATAAGTCCCATGCCCCCAACCTTTTTTAGCCGTATATTCTTCAGTGGTGTAGGATGAGTCAATAATAAGAGCATCCACACCCTTTATTGCTAAGGCTATTTCTTGTTGTTTTTGATTAATAAAGGATTGGTATTCTTGGTATTCACTGTCATCAGGTTCATAAATATTAAAGATAGGCTCGTAATCCCCGGTAAAGAAGATAGATTGGCCATCACAATCTATCCGATAACCAAAATTGAGCACAGGGTGACTCAGTAAAATTGGGGTTATTTTAGCACCAGCCACAATAATTGAATATTCAGGTTTTATTGTGTTGTATTCTATTTTGGCATTTAACTCAGCTTCACGAATGGGAAAATAGCTATATTGAAGCTGTACACCTAAAGCACGTTCAATCCCTTTATTAGTAACAGGATCTAATCCACCATAAATTTTAATATCATTACCTGGAATAAAAATGGGGGAAAAAAAGGGTAAACCCTGGATGTGATCCCAGTGAGTATGAGTAATAAAAATATGTGCAGTAATAGGAAGTTGTTTAAGAAGTTCTTGCCCCAAAGGATGAATCCCTGTTCCAGCATCTAAAATAATCAAATCATTATTATTTGTTCTAATTTCTATACAGGTTGTATTACCACCATATTTAACTGTTGCAGGACCTGGTGTTGGAATTGAGCCTCTTACGCCCCAGAACTTAAATTTCATAGTAACTTCCTTTCATAACAGTATACAAACGACTGCGTGATTAAAAATAAAGACTAGGACTTTGTAGAGCGGACTTTAGTCCGCTATAGGGGCGTTGGTATCGGTTATTGCGGACTGAAGCCCACTCTACAATCACAAACCCGGATTTGTTAACTTTTTTATGAATTGATAAATGAAAGAGCTTCAGACTTTATTGTAGATAAGTCACCTAAAGAGGTTATTAAGTCATCTAAAGTCAGTTCAAAATGAGGCATAATTTCACCTGGCGACTCTTCAATAACTACATTTCCTGAAAATCCGAACTGTAACTTTTTACTTATCTGGTTAGCTATCGCTATACAGTCTGTCAGACGTTGCTTATTGCTATTGTCATGGTGGTGCTCAATAGCCTCTATTAAGGCTGGGTCAAGCTCCCATTTTTCAGCCAGTATTTTACCTACTTGAGCATGATTAATTCCCATAAATTCTGTTTCTGCTTGATGTAATGGAATATTCTGTTCTGCACTTTTTTCTAGCGCAAGTTTAAAATTATCAGGATCAAACTCAGCAAACACTATTTTGCCAAAATCATGGATTAAGCCAGCAACAAAAAAATCACTACATTCAGAACCTTTAACATTCAGTTTTTCTGCAAGTAAACGACAAATGGAGGCTGTAGTGAGTGAGTGTAACAAAAAGTCCTGGGTATTAAAATCCGCTTTATTAATGGGTTTTAATACCCCCATGGCAGCCACACTTAAAGCCAGGTTTTTAATAGTGTTAAGCCCCATATGAACAACAGCACGTTGAATTGAAGTAATTTTTTGGGGCAAACCATAAAAAGCAGAATTAATAACTTTTAATATTTTAACCGTCATAACAGGGTCACTTTCAATAACCCTAACAATTTCTTTCGCTGGTGCGTTGATATCAGATGTTAGTTGTACAACGCGTTGCACGCTTTTGGGGAAAGCGGGCATTTTTTCAACAAATGTAATTAATTCTTTATTATCTACTTGCTGCATAAAATTCTAATATTCAAATTGGCTATATCACCGTTAAGTCTGGATTTTGTTGACTCTTAAGCCCTCTCCTGCTGGAGAGGGCTTAAGAGCGACTTCAACTTTTCAACATTTAACGGTGATATAGCCTTCAAATTTGTCTTGTAAGCCAATTAATACTCTTTCATTGAGCATAGCAGATAAAATAAAAAGTGTAGTTATAAGAAACCTAATGAGCCTCATCCCAATTATTACCCACACCAATATCAACAATTAATGGGACATCCAGCTGTGCGGCTGAGCACATGATTTTATTAATATGAAGAGAGAAGTCTTCAATTTGTGTTTCAGCAACCTCAAACACCAATTCATCATGGACTTGCATAATCATTTTGGCAGTAGATTGAGAATCTTGTAACCATTGGTGCATATTAAGCATGGCAATTTTAATAATATCAGCGGCAGTACCTTGCATGGGTGCGTTAATCGCGGTACGTTCTGCATACTGTCTGCGCGCTGCATTACGAGAGTTAATTTCTGGCAAATAAAGCCGGCGACCAAATAAAGTTTCAACATAACCCTGCTCTTTAGCCTGTTCACGAATATTGTCCATATAGTTTTTAACCCCTGGGTATCGGGCAAAATATAATTCTATATAGGATTGAGCTTGTTTTCGTGACAACCCTAGCTGTTGAGCAAGACCAAAAGCAGACATACCATAAATTAAACCAAAATTAATGGCTTTGGCTGAACGCCGCAAATCAGTAGTTACTTGGTCAACGGGTACATCAAACACTTCAGCCGCTGTTGCACGGTGAATATCAATACCATTGGAAAAGGCTGTTAATAAGCCTTCATCAGCAGATAAATGCGCCATAATACGCAATTCAATTTGAGAGTAGTCAGCAGCAATTAGCTTATGATCTTTTGGGGCAATAAAGGCTTGCCTGATTTTTCGACCTTCTGGACTACGAATAGGTATATTTTGTAGGTTAGGGTCGGAGCAAGAAAGCCTTCCTGTTGCAGCCACAGCTTGATGATACGAAGTATGCACTCTGCCAGTCCTCTTATTAACTTGTTGAGGAAGTTTATCCGTATAAGTTGATTTTAATTTGCTCATACTACGATATTCAAGAATCAATTTTGGGAGTGGATAATCATTCGCGAGTTCTTGTAACACAGACTCGGCAGTTGAAGGCTGCCCCTTGGGGGTTTTCTTTAATATAGGGAGGTTTTGCTTGTCATAAAGTATTTCCTGAATTTGCTTTGGGGAGCCTAAATTAAAAACCTGACCAGCCAAATCATGCGCATGCTGTTCTAACCCAACAATATGACTGGCAAGCTCTAGGCTTTGCTGATCTAGCATAGGGGTGTCTATTAATACTCCATTTTGTTCAATACGGGCAAGCACGGGAATTAAGGGGATCTCTATTTCTTGATAAAGCTTTTGTAAGCGAGGCAACTCATTTAATTTTTTAGCAAGTGTTTGGTGTAGCCTTAGGGTAATATCAGCATCTTCAGCGGCATAAGGCCCTGCCTGCTCAATAGATACTTCAGAAAAACAAATTTGTTTGGCACCCTTACCCGCAACATCTTCATAATGGATGGTTTCCACAGCTAGATATTTTTTAGCTAGATCATCCATATTATGCTTAGTTGCCGTGCTATTAAAAACATAAGACTCCAGCATAGTGTCATGTTTTATTCCTTGTAATTCAATGTCATAGTTAGCAAGTACATTGGCATCATATTTAAGGTTTTGCCCTAGTTTTTGCTTATCAGTCGCTTCAAGCAAGGGTTTGAGGCAATTTAGAACCTGCTCCCGATCCAGTTGTTCGGGTACATCTGGGTAACTGTGTGCTAAAGGAACATAAGCGGCTTTGCCGACTTCGATAGCAAATGAAACACCGACAATTTCTGCATTAGTGTAATTTAGACTGGTGGTTTCGGTATCAAAAGCAAATAACTCAGCTTGCTTAAGCTGTTTTAACCAGTGCTCAAAACGAGCTTGAGTCAGAATAGTTTCATAATCAACTTTTATTTCAGCAGTAGGTTCATCCGGTTTTATTTCTTTTGCTTCCATTATTGAGGGCGAGGTACTTTGGGTAACAGGAGTATCAAGCATTCGAACCCAGGCTGAGAACCCAAGGTGTTCTAATTGTTGCTTAAGTTCGACTTTATCGGGTGCCTGGCATTTTAATGCCTCCATTGAATAGGGCAAATTAAGGTCGCACTTTATAGTGGTTAACGCTTTAGATAAAGGAAGTTTATCTAAACTGGCACGTAAACTTTCCCCTACCTTCCCTTTAATTTGATCAGCATTTGCTATTAAATTTTCTAAGGTTTCATATATTCCTAGCCATTTGGCCGCTGTTTTTGGCCCAACTTTAGGGACGCCGGGAATGTTATCAGCAGTATCTCCCATTAAAGCCAGGTAATCGATAATTTGTTCTGGTTTAACACCAAATTTATTAATAACACCTTCAATATTCATTGTCGTGTTAGACATGGTGTTTTCTAAAGTAATTTGCTCAGTAACTAGCTGAGCCATATCTTTATCACCCGTAGAAATAACCACATTAAAACCGGCTTTAGCGGCATCTTGAGCAAGTGCCCCTAAAACATCATCAGCCTCAACACCTGTTTCCATAATCAAAGGAATACCCATTGCTTTAATCAAGTTATGCAAGGGTTCAATCTGAACTCTTAAATCATCAGGCATGGGAGGACGGTGAGCCTTGTATTGATCATACATATCGTTGCGAAAGGTTTTACCTGGCGCATCAAAAACCACCGTAAAATACTCTGTTTTATGGCTTGCAATTAATTTACGCAACATATTTGTTACGCCATGAATTGCATTAGTTGGCTCACCTGTTGGACTATTTAAAGGTGGAACAGCGTGGTAAGCGCGGAATAAAAAAGAAGACCCATCGACTAAAACGAGATGTTGCTGTGCTTGTTCAGACATGAAGAGAGTTTTATTTGCAATAGTAATTATAAAGATTTTACCAAGAAGATGTGGAGAAGGAGTTTATTATTTGCCGTTTTATTAAATGTTCCGAGAGGCAAGGCTAACCTTGCCTCTACAAATATGGAGGAGAATACAATTATCCTGTAGTTTATCTATAGCCGTGTAAAAGAAAAACTTAACTTACAAGAGTTTTTTTATTGACAAGCCATTTAAATAAAATTATAATTGAAAAGATAAGTTGATTTTAACTAACCAGCTTCTAAAAGTCTTAAGTCCCCATCGTCTAGAGGCCTAGGACACCGCCCTTTCACGGCGGTAACAGGGGTTCGAACCCCCTTGGGGACGCCAATTTTGTCCATCATTCACTTACAACCTTGTAGTGGACGTAGTATCTAATACCCTATCGAAATTATTTTATTTATCTACGATAAAATAAATCTTTCAGCACCTTCTTTACGAAACACTAAGTAATCTTGATTGACCATAAACCTTAGTAGAGACAAGGCATGCCTTGTCCCTACAGAACTACACAAAATTAACCGGTAACTTATACTTTACATTGCTAATAAATATAAAACTGCCTCATCATACCCAAATCTTCATGCTCCAGGTTATGGCAATGATATAAAAAGAAACCTTTATAATCTTGAAAGGGTTTGATTATTTCAATTTCTTCCCCAGGCATGACCAACACTGTATCTTTCCAGCCTGAATCAATAAAGCCATCTTTTACGGTTGCATACTCATCCATACGCATACCGCCAGGTTTTCTGGAAATAATTTGATATTGTTGGCCATGTAAATGAATAGGGTGAGCCATCGACATCATGCCTCCACTCATCATGCCACCACCCATACCCATTTTACCTTTGCCATACTCACCTTTATTCATCCCGTGATCATGGAAAATTTTAATTTTTTTGACGGAACCAAGCGGGACTCTTTCAAAATCAAAAACCCTATCCATTGAGTAAGACTTGCCATTCAACATGGGTCTCATCGGTTTCATTGAAATAGCAATAGGCAGCGGGTGATGAGCATTATCAACATTACGCTCAGAGAGCCGCTCAAAGTTGACTAAACGTTTAGGAAGTCTGGGCGAATCACTGACTTTTTCAGTGACTTTAAATGAGGCAATAGGGAACTTCGCCCCTTGGGCCAAACTACCACCCATCATCCCCATACCCATTCCTCCCATCATGCCACCGCCCATACCTTTTGAGTAACCGCCTTTAGATTTCTGCCTACTATCAATCATAGGAGGCATTGCACCAGTATAGGGTAGGCTATACATCACTAATTTTTCACCTACTGCTCTACCGCTAAAATCCAGCCATAAATCAATACGCTCACCAGGTGCGAGCATAATATAAGGCCTGGTTTCTGGTTTTTCCAATAAGCCAGCATCTGTACCGATAGCGGTTAACGGTGTACCATCATCCCAGCCTAATTTATAAATTCGTGAGTTTGAACCATTCAGCCCTCTAAAACGATAAGCTCTTGATTTAACCGCAAACTCAACATTTGGCTTACCATTAACTAGAATGGTATCACCTAAAAAGCCAGATATTCTACCGTGCATACCACGAAGATATTGCAATTGATTCCGACTGTTAAAGGTTCTATCCTGTAATACAAAAGGGATATCATATTCCCCACTTGGCAAGTCTAATTTCTTCTCTTCATCATCGGTAACAGTAATAAGTCCTGCTAACCCTTTATAAACCTGCTCTGCTGTTAACTCATGCGCATGTGAGTGATAGAAACTGGTTCCGGCACGATTCATTACCTCAAATTCATAGACGAACTGCTCACCAGGCTGAATAGTGTACATAGGGTGTCCATCACTTTTTTGAGGGACATGAAGACCATGCCAGTGAATAATTGAAGGTTCTGGAAGCGCATTATTAAAATAAATCCGGACTTTCTGGCCTTTCTCATAATTAATAATTGGGCCCAGATAATTACCCTTTAAATGTTGCAAGGTATCTTTAGGGCCCTTTAAAAGCTTAGCATAATATTTTTGAACCTTAGTATGGGGGCCGCTGCTTAATACGGGAACATAGCCTTGCCTGGCAGTTATTTCCATTTCTACATCAGGGCTAAAGCTACGTGTTGCACGGCTTTTAAATTGCCCTTTATTTGCCAGTGCTAAGCCAGGAAATGCCGCCGCAGCCAAGCCTAATGCCGTATGCTGCAGAAATTGACGTCTATTATTATTTATTGTCATAATCCTTCCTCTTAAATTACATAGTTAGTATTTAATTAATTACAAATATACTCTTTTTTAGAAGGATAACAACACAGTATTTTTCTTGGTTATTTACGTTTTTCCAGCTTTACAAAGCTATAGCTAAAGTCAACGCTTGGATCAGTTGAAATATCTTCCCGTTCTATTTCCAGCCATTCAGACCTGTTTACCTCAGGAAAAAAGGTATCAGCATCAAGTTGTTTGTGTATTTCTGTTAAATACAATCTGTCAGCTACCGCAAACATGGCCTCATACAAAGTGGCGCCACCAATAACAAATATTTCATTATATTTTTGACATGCAGCAATGGCTTTATCAATAGTATTAAAAACTTCACAACCTGGCTGTTGATACGCATTATTCCGGCTGATGATAATATTTGTCCGACCAGGTAAAGGCCTGCCTATTGACTCATAGGTTTTACGCCCCATTAAAATAGGGCTTCCCATAGTAATTTGTTTGAATTTTTTTAGGTCTGCCGATAAATGCCAGGGCATTTCATTATTCAGGCCTATCGCACGATTAGTTGCCATTGCAACAATAAGAGATATTTTCATATTTTAATGAGTGAGAATTAAGGTCAAGTATGACTTTCAATACAACATGTTAGTCTATCAGGATTTTTTAATTACTCAGCATACTACCTGCTACAGGGGTATTTGTTGAACCATCAGCCTGGGTGAACTTAAAAGGAACCGAAACCAGCTCCATACCTTTATTAAGTTGCACGGCAAAATGTAAATGAGGACCTGAAGAAAAACCTGTATTCCCTGAAGAGCCAATTAACTGCCCCGCATAAACTTTTAAACCTGGGTACACTTGGGCAGTATCTACTGCTAAATGAGCATAAACAGCCATCGACCCATCTTCATGTAAAATTCTAATGCTATTTGCTCTCGTCTTATAAAACTGAGTAGTGCCTCCTTTAAAAAAATCATTATTAACTTCAACAACGATCCCAGTCCTGGCCGCATAAATAGGTGTATTTATTGGCATTGCCAAATCAACAGCATATTTGTTTTGCTTATCGGTATGGCTAAATTCACCGCCAAAAGCTTGAGTAATTGAAAATGAAGATCCTTTTTTAAAAGGGGGTAAATAAACAGCATTCTCATCATGACTCGCTAAAGGGCTACCAATAATATAGATATATTTTAATGAATAACCCCATGATTTGAATTTATTAAAAGGAATGACTTTAAATAATATTTTAGATTGCCCAGGAGCGACTATAAATTGCTTGGGTAATACTGGCTTTGAAATAGCATTATTTAACTTACTTAAACTAAACTTAATTTCTATCGGTGCTTGGTAATTATTAATCACAAAATATTCAGTTTTTTGTTTATTCCCCCTCTTTTCTAGCCAAACATACCTTTTTTTAGCCGCTTTTAGTTGTCTAACCTCTACTATTTGATCTGTTTCAGCTACCGGTGGTTTATCTGAAAAATGCCATAACCCTTTTGAGTCTCTATATTTATAAAGTTTTTTTGCCTGTAAAACAGGTGAAAGAAAACTTATTATTAAGATAAAAATTAATAACTTCATTGGGTTTAGAATATCAAGAAAACTTGATTTAAGGTACAATTAGTGACAGTAACTGTTAGTTAGGTTGCTTGCAAACACTAATAAGCAGTCGAGTAAAATTAGTTTAACAAAAAGCAAGACAAGGATCTTTCAAAATAAACACCGCGACCTCTGCAGTGAAAATGTTAGATCTTTTATGCCCTCTTACTTACAGGATCAAACCTGATAAATAAGCAATGTATTTGATAATAGACGATTAATCATTATTCCGGTATAGATAAATTACACATTCCAACCCAAAACCAAATTGTCTTTGTGGTAGCGAAGTTGAATACTCGCTCTGCTGTGAACCCTTTCATAAAAAACTTGGCAATCCTCTTACTGCTGAAGCTCTAATGCGCTCTAGGTTCACGGCCTATGCTAACAAAAACGAAAGTTACCTGTTAGAAACCTGGAGTGATAATAAACGACCTGAAGCAATTGATTTTTCAAAAGAAGAAGCAACCTGGACTCACCTTGAAATTGTAAAAACCAAAAAAGGCTTAAAAAAAGACAGCAAGGGTATCGTTGAATTTAAAGCTTATTACACTTTAGAGGGTGAACCTTATGTAATGACTGAAATTAGCCGGTTTATAAAGAAAGCTGATCGCTGGCTCTATTTAGACGGGGTGGTTAAATCAGTTGCTAAAGCTAATCAGCAGTCAAATCAAGGCAAAAATGCGCCATGTTCTTGCGGTAGTGGTAAAAAGTTTAAACGTTGTTGCGGTAAATAGTTATGATTTTGATTTTAAGACGAATTGCTAAAAATGCTAGTAACCAAGAAATTATTGATTTCCTGGAACCCGCATTAAAAGGTAGCTTTTTTAAAAAAACAGGTCAGATAGAGTCTATTAATCGGCTGATTTTAAAGGATAACAGAAGGGAAACCATTGAGTACCATGCCTTAGTTACTATAGACTCTGACACAGCCGCTAAAAGGGCGATACAAAAACTACATCGAAAGCCCTTTAAAAATAGGCTTATTATAGTTAGAGAGTATTTTTATCGCTCCTGGCATAATGATCCCAGGGTCAATATGCACCAGTGGAATGAAGAACTTGCCGATAAGCGTAAGGGCAGTAGAAGACGTCGCCGGCTTGAGGTTGTGAATGAAGAATCAATCAAGTTTAGCCAGAAAGAGGATAATTTCAGGATATTATAAGTTTAGCCAGCAAAGGTGCTAAATTTTTTAATTGCCTTTGCTTCTGTAGACGATGGCTAAGCACAATACTTTTTAACTCTACGAGAGCCTGGTTAAAGCTATCATTGACAACCAAGTAGTTAAACTCGTCACAATGACTCATTTCATTTACCGCATCCTGCATACGACGGTCAATAACCTCTTTACTATCTTGCCCCCGACTTTCTAAACGTTGCTGCAAGACCTCTATTGATGGAGGAAGTATAAAGATGGAAATACAATCTGGCAGCATTTTTCTAACTTGCTGAGCACCCTGCCAGTCAATTTCTAAAATAACATCAATACCATTGTCTAAGTAATATTCAACAGATTGCTGTGCAGTTCCATAAAAATTATCAAACACTTGCGCATGCTCTAAAAAAGCATGTTCAGCAATCATTTGTTTAAATTCTTCTACGGTAGAAAAATAATAATCTTTTCCATGCGTTTCACCCGCTCGCATTTGCCGAGTTGTATGGGATATAGAAACAGTTAATTGATCCACGTCAGCAATCAATTGTTTAACTAAACTGGTTTTTCCAGCACCTGATGGGGCGGAAATAATATAAAGTATACCTTTGTTCATTTTAGTACCTGACTCCATACTCTAAATTTACTTTTCGATTAAATTCAAAAATAACATATATATCATTAATTACATTCAAGCAAAACAACCAAACTGAATGTATGTCACCACTTCAATTTTATGTTCACTAACTAAAAGTTTCAGAGTTCATTTTACCCTCAAATAAAGCTTTCAGACATTGCGCGATCACGGATGCGGAATTTATAACAAGTTGATTTTTTGTTGCTAGCAAGAACAGCTAAAGCCTGCGCTCCCCAAGAATAAATAAGTTTTAAAGTAGTTTTGCCAACAAGTTCGATCCGCTAGCAATGTTGTTTTAGCTAAATACAGCTATTACTTTAAAGAATAAAAAGTTGTCGATTATAACCTAGATTCAAGACGTATAAAATCAATGTTTGCAAATGATAGGGCTAAAAGTACAATAGAACTTTACGCCCTATCATTTAATAAATAACCATGGTAAATCAACTTATTCAAAATAGGCTTAAAACCCTGTTAATTGTACTTTTTACTGTTTTTATTAGCCAAACAACAGCTAATGCAAGTGAAACACCTTACAAACCTTTTGTTAAAGGCTCATTTGCCCAAATCCAGCAGCAAAATAAAGGGCAGCCTTATATTATTGCCTTTTGGTCAGTGACTTGTGCCTACTGTATGAAAGAGTTAACGATGTTTGGGCAGCTAGTAGAACAATATCCAGAAGTTAAGTTAATTACCATTTCCACAGACCCTTTTTTTGAAGATGGGTCAGTACAGCAGCTACTAGCATCCAAAAATCTTACAGAAACTGAAACCTGGGTTTTCGCTGATAATTATGTCGAAAAATTATATTTTGATATTAACCCACGCTGGCGCGGAGAATTACCGCTAACTTATTTTTTTGATAAAAATGGAGTTATGCTTAAGCATATGGGCGTTGTTAAGGAAGGTGAGTTGATCGAGTGGTTAGATGAGCAAAGTAAACTAAAGGATTAAATAGCAGATTGATTTTCCAGAAATATAAGGGAGTCAATAATAAATAATGTACCCAGGTCTCGCAGGATTTCTATTTCTCCTTGGCTCCTCTCAAGAAAAGCATAGTTGCTCTATGTGCCGATTGAGAAGAGCCAAGGAGGGATAAAAAGACAAGAGAGGTAGGTATATTATTTGTTACTGCCTCCCTAAGGTAATAGCATATATTTATTTAGCTATTAACTAAAGTTTCGGCATTTATTTTACCTTCAAATAAATCTTTCAGACATTGCTTTATAAAACTCAAGCGAAGCATCTTCAGGTCAAATTATTGGGAGCCACTCTATATTGTTTCGCTTCCTCCAATAATAAATAAAAACAAGGGACTAAAATCAAAGTAATAAAGGTGGCAAATAAAACTCCAAAAGCCAAAGAAACCGCCATAGGAATAAGAAATTGAGCTTGAGTATTAGAGCTAAACATCATTGGCATTAGCCCAATAAAAGTAGTCAACGATGTGAGTAAAATGGCTCTAAACCGTGCGCTACCGGCTTGGACTACCGCATCGAATAATTCAGCTCCTTTTTGTCGACAACGATTTATATAATCAACTAATACTAGACTGTCATTCACCACAACGCCTGTTAGAGCTAACATGCCTAAAACACTTTGAATAGTTAAGTCCAGCCCTAGAAGTATATGCCCAAAAACAGCTCCAATTAAGCCAAAAGGAATAACCGACATCACTATAAAGGGTTGTAAATAGGACTGAAAAGGAATAGCTAATAGTGCATAGATAATAAATAAAACCAGCACCATACCTAAGCCTAAGCTTTTGAAAGAAGCTCTGGTTTCTTTAGCTTCCCCTTCTTCTACAAAAGAAACTTTTGGATGCTGTTGTAAAATTTCATTAATATACATATTCATTTCTTGCCGCAAAACAGGAAGTTGTATTAGCTTTTGGTCAGCATCTGCCGTTACATGAATAGTACGATAACGTTCTGAATGATGAATAACGGCAGGTGCTTGAGTAATAGAGATATCCGCAACTTGTTGAATGGGGACTTCATTACCCTCTGCAGTACGAATTTTCATTGACTCAAGGCTAGCAAAAGATTCCCGATCAGATTCAGGATAACGAATATAAACTTTGACTTCTTCTCCCTCCCGTTGCATACGCTGTACTTCCATGCCATGAAAGGCTCCTCGAACTTGTAGACCAAGCTCCCTACTACTAATGCCTAATAGTTCAGCTTCGGGCTTTATTTGCAATTGAACTTGTTCTTTGCCTTGTGAAAAGTCATCACCAATATCAAAAATACCGGGGTATTGTGCCAGTTGTTTTTTTATTTTTGCAGACACCCGGTTAAGCTCATCAAAATCATGCCCTTTCAACATAAAGTCAATAGGGTTAGCAGGTCTAAAAATGGAGGCACTAAAAGTTAACTTTTTTGCACCAACAACAGGCCCAACCATCTGTCTCCACTCTCTAGCCAGTTGTGTACTGCTAACGGGGTTACTACGCATTTCTTGTGGAACAATATCAAAACTCACGCGCCCTTGATTAGGTTTTAAACCCATGCGAGCACTGCCTTGAATACTGACAGTAGAATACACATTGGTAATAATTTTTTCACCGGGCGTTTGATTGTTATATTTATCCCGTAATTGTAGTGCCGCTTTTTCAATGCCTTCAATATATCGCTGGGTGACTTCATAAGGAGTACCCTCTGGAAGTATTAATTGAGAACGGGCGATTTCACTTTGTACTCTAGGGAAAAAAGTAAATCGTATCCAGCCACTAAAAACAGTGCTACAAAGAATAATTAAAATCCCAAAAAAAATGGCCAGTGTTAGTGCTGGTTTTTTTAAAGATTTATGTAATAAAGGTTGATAAATGGCATTAATAAAATAATGCAAATAGCTGCTGACCTTATTTTGAGCTTTGTTTAATAAAGGAAAAGAGCGCTCTTCTCGCAGATGTT
The DNA here is from genome assembly GCA_964472945.1 of uncultured Methylomarinum sp. Lineage (GTDB taxonomy): Bacteria > Pseudomonadota > Gammaproteobacteria > Methylococcales > Methylomonadaceae > QPIN01. The sequence goes on from CAYYNM010000001.1 coordinate 28,606, forward strand.
TAAGGTGAGCAGGTAAAATAAGCTTGGTTTCAATTAATGATAGCAAGAGGACAGGAATAACTATTGCCGGAATCATGGTAAACATCTTACTGCGAGCACCTTCCATCGTAAGCAATGATGCAAAGGCAACAATCGTTGTTAAGACCCCAAAGGTTACAGCCGTTGATACCTCCTGTGTTCCTCGAATCACAGCATCTGTTGGGTCTTCGTTTTGCCCCATATGTTTATAAATATTTTCCCCTGTAACAATCGCATCATCCACCACAATCCCTAGAACCAGAATAAAGGCAAACATGCTGGTATAATTAATGGTGACATCAAATATTGGCATAAAAGCAAAAGCACCAATAACAGAGACGGGGATTCCAAGTACCACCCAAAAAGCCAGTTCCATGCGTAAGAACAGCGTTAGCATAATAAAGACTAAAACAGCCCCCTGAATTGCCGTTTGTATTAATGATGAAATACGGTTATTAATGTATTTAGAACGATCACGCCAATAGGCAACCTCAATGCCAGGTGGTAACCTATTTTGCACCTCTTTTAAGTATTTTTTGACTTGTTTTGATATTTCTAAGGCATCTTGATTACCCAGGCGATAAATTTCTATCATTACCGAAGGCTTACCATTAAAGCGCGATAGAATGGGAAGATCCACAAAGCCATCATGAATTTTTGCAATATCACCCAGATGAAGCGAGCTTCCATCCGCATTGGTTTTAACGACAATATCGGCAAATTCCATACCAGTATAAAGCTGCCCTTTAGTCCGCACTAAAAACTCCTGATCACCTGTTTTAATTGCACCTGCGGGCAGGTCTATAGAAGAACGACGAATAGCTTCTGCCAAGTCAAGGATGCTTAAATCATATTCCCGTAGTTGTTGTTCTGAAACTTCTATAGAAATTTCAAACGGCCTAATACCTGTCAGGTCAACTTGAGTAACACTAGGTAAATCAGCAATTTCATCGCGAACTTTTTTACCCAGTGTCCGTAATTCAGTTTCAGGTAAATTACCACTAACAGAAATACTAATCACTTCAAACCGCCTAGACATAACACCGACTTCAAGGTCTTCTAACTCATCAGGAAAACTGTGGATTAAGTCTACTCGGGTTTGAATATCTGTCATTACTTCTCTATATTCATAACCATCGGCTGTTTGCATCGTTACAGATCCACCACCCTCATTAGAGGTGCTACGCAACTCAGTAATCCCAGGGAGATCATAAATTGCTTCTTCAATACGGCTAGTTACCGATTTTTCAATATCTTCAGGTGTCCCACCAGGGTAATTAAATTTTACAAATAAACGACTTCGTTCATATTGTGGGGAGGACTCAACAGGTACCTTTGTTAGCATAATTGTAAGTCCACTAAGAACAATTACCCCCATTAGCAGGTTAGAAGCTACGCGATTATGAGCAAACCAAATGATTAGTGCATTCATTTGTGCTGTTTATTCTTGTGGTAAGCATTTTGTGTGGCAGGTGATTTTTTATCTTTACCCAGTTCAGATGCAAGCTTAACTTTGGCATTATCAGCTGCAAAAGGTATATAAGTTACACATAACTGTTCACCCGAGGTTAAGTTTTGTTTCACTAATAATTGATCTTGCGTTTCCCATATTACATTTATTTTTTTTCGGTGCAGGCGGCTTTCTTTATCAACAACCATAATGGTGTCGTTACCTTGAACCGCTGTTCTAGGTATGGCATAGACGTTTTCTAATTGCCGCCCCTTAATATCCGCTTTAACAAATTGACCAATTTCTAAAGGTGGCCGGTCATCACTTTGCCGCTGGTATGGATTATTAACCTGAACAATCACAAAAACCTGACGAGTTGCCCTGTCTACACTACCCTCTGTCCGCACAACCTGACCTTTCCATTGATAATTTGTACCACCAATAGAAGCATAAATTATAGCCTCAGGACCTTTGTAAGATTTCTTAGCTTCTCCCCGATAGGGGCGAGGTAAGTCAATCATACCGCGTTGTTTTTCGGTAATAGGTAAGCGAATTTCAACATAATCAATAGCAAAAATTTTAGCCAATGAAATACCAGGTGAAACATATTGCCCCCTGTCAACAAATTGTTCCAAAATACGTCCTGCATAAGGTGCTTTAATATGAGTGCGCTGAAGATTAAGCTGAGCTTTTTGTAATTGTGCTTTTGCTGAATCAGCAACGGCTTGTGCTCGTGCTAGTTGAGGCTTGTGTAGCACTAAATCAGAAGGTTTATCTACACGAGCTAATCTTTTCCAATTGTCAGCGGCTTGATTGGCTTGGGCTTGTTCTTCTGCAAAATTAAATTGTGCTTCTGCCAGATTTGCTTGAGCGGTTTTAATATCTAAAGAATAATCGGTTGGGTCAATAGTCAGTAATGTATCGCCAGGTTCAAAAAAACCACCAGGTCGAAACTGAGGTGAAACTTTAATAACTTCTCCAGAGACACGAGGAATAATGGTAGTTGTGGTGCGTGGCTCAACAACTCCTTGCGTGTGTATTAAAACGGGAAAGTTTTTTGCTTGCAGTTTGATAGTTTCTACAGTCAACGCTTTTGGGTGCGAAGGTCGACGCTTGGCGGCAGGTTTATTACTGTAAATAATATAAGCAATCAATAGTGCTAAGGTAATTATCAATAGAGGAAGTAGTTGTCGAATTAATTTCATTTTTTGGGTGTAGTAAGTACAGGGCCACCAAGGGCCAAATAAAGATTTACGCGGTTTTGTAAACGCTGTTTACGCAGTTCAAGTAGGCTGTTTTCGGAATCAAACGCTCGGCGTTGCGCTTCCAATAAAGTAATAATGTCAGTGAGTCCTGCAATATAATCATCTTCTGCCAAGCGTTCGGCTTCATTTGACTCTGTTACTTCTGCTATTAATAAGTCTTGTTGTTTGTGTAGCCATTTTTCGGCTGCCATAGTAGTTTCTACTTCTTTAAAAGCTTGTAAAGCAATTTGAGCATAGTTTGCCGCTGCTTGTTTTACTCGTGCTTCTGCTTGTTGCCGTTCGGTAAATAATTGGGCACCATGAAATATTGGTTGAGTGAGATTCCCCGCTATACTCCAAATTAAAAATTCAGGATTAAAAATATCTCTTAATTTTTGTGTACTGGTACCTCCATTACCACTAATTTGAATTGTGGGAAGCATATTCTTGTGGGCTTTTATCATCCTTTCATCTGAAGCAAAAAAGCGTTGCTCAGCAGCAATAATATCAGGCCTGCGATCTAATAAACTTGATGGCACACTGTTGGGTAGTGGCTGAGAAATTACAGGGAATTTTTCTGGTATCTCAAGGCTTGCAGATGGGTAACGACCGAGTAAAGACTCAAGTAATCGGGTTGACTCATCTTGTACACGAAGGAAATTTTCTTTCCGGCCCAGAGCATTCAATAAACTACTACGAGCCAAACGGACATCAAGTGCTTTATAAAGCCCTCGGGCATATCCTCGGTCAATAATGCCCAGAGCATTTTTAAAGCTGTTAATTGTTTTTTTAACCAATTTAATTTGTTGCTTAGCGACAACTGCATCAACCCATGTTTTGGTAATGTTGGCAGCTAAAGAAAGTTGAGCGGCCTGTAAATCAGAAAAAGCTGCAACTTTGTCATGCTCAGTTGCATCAAGCTCATTTCCCAATTTATACCAAAGATCTATTTCCCAGATAAAATCTAGCGAAAAACCAAGATTATTAACTCGAGAAGCAGAAACAGAAAACCCTGAAGCATTACTTCGCTGGTTTCTGGAGGCTTTAAGTCCCGCATTTATTTGTGGCCAGAATGCAGACCACGACAACCATGTTTGCTCTTCAGCAATGGTTAAACCAGCAAGTAAGCTTTGAATACTTGGATTTTTCTGAAAAGCTTCTGCAACTAATATATTAAGTTGAGGTGTTGCAAAGTCCTTTAGCCAAGGCCCCACAGGATCCTGTTTGCTTGTTGTTGTAGCTGTCCATTGCCCAGGAATTGTGACTGTTTCTGGGGCTGAATCAGTTGCTGAAAAGTAACTACAAGCAGGGAGGGTAACTACAAGAATGATAAGGCTAGCTATGTTTTTTTTATTCATCCTTTTTTCTCAGCACAAATTTTTCGGCTAACGCTAAACAAATCTTCTAAAATCATATAATTAATAGGTAGTTGTAATAAAGTAATAAAAGTGGCAAACAAAATACCAAAGCCAAGAGAAACAGCCATAGGAATTAAAAATTGAGCCTGTACATTCTTTTGAAGCATTAATGGAACTAAGCCCGCAAATGTGGTTAAGGAGGTTAGCATAATGGGTCGAAACCGAGCTGAACCAGAGTGTGTAACGGCATTGATAACACTATCTCCAGCCCATTTTCGACGGTTAATGAAATCAACCAGTACTAGACTGTCATTAACCACAATACCAATGAGAGCAACCATACCAAGAATACTGTTAATAGTAAGGTTAATACCTAAGATTATATGGCCTAAAACAGCACCCAATAAACCAAAAGGAATAGCGGACATAATAATTAATGGTTGACTATATGAACGAAAAGGGATGGCAAGCATGGCATATATCCCAACTAAAGCTAACAAAGCCCCCGAGAGTGCGCTGGTAAAAGATTCTGCCTGCTCTTTAGCTTCACCCATTAAACTGTATTGCACCCCAGGATGAGCTCTTATTATTTGTTTCAACCACGCTTTAAGGTCACGTTTTAACACTTCGAGTTGAACTGTTTTTTTATTTATATCAGCCGTAATATTAAGTGTACGAAACCGGTCTGTACGATGGATAGATGCTGCACTACGCTTAACTTTTATAGTAGCCACATCAGCAAAAGGAACCTCAGTACCTGCTGGGGAACGAATATACATTTTCTTTAAATTTACTAAAGACCGGCGTTCTGCAGCAGGATAACGAACAACAATGCGAATATCATCTCGCCCCCGTTGAATGCGCTGTGCTTGTTGACCTAAAAAAGCTTGCTGTACCTGGTGAGCTAAATTATCCAAAGTAATTCCTAATAACTCAGCTTCGGGCTTAATACTAAGCTGCAACTCTTCTTTACCTTCTTCATAATTATCCGAAATATCAAATACGCCAGGGTAACCACTTAGATAGGCTTGAATTTGCTCTGACAACTCAATTAATTGTGCAAAATCCTGCCCTTTAAGTTCAATATCTAAAGGCATACCTCCATGCCGGATATGTCCAATAAAACTAACTTTTTCAGCACCGGGAATAGGCCCTATAAGTTGTCGCCACTCTTTAGCTAATTGTTGTGAACTAACATCTAAGCTGCGAATTTCAGGCGGCACAATTTGAAACATTACGCTACCCAGATGAGACTGCGGCTTACTGGCTCCACCTGTACCACCCACGGCACTATAAATGGCGGTAATAATACTTTTACCTGTAACAGGGTCTATATATTTTTGTTGTAGTTGCTCAGCGGCATGAGCCATTTTAAAGACATACTTTTCAGTGGTTTTATAAGGCGTGCCAACAGGCATAGTTAAAGTTCCCCGAGCTGTATCGCTTTGTGTTCTAGGGAAGAAAGTAAAGCCTATATATCCACTGGCAATAAGGCTAATAAGGATAACCGCAACTGCAAGAAATAAAGAAAGTGATAAATACCGCCGCTTAACTGTTTTTATCAACAAGGGCGTGTAAAAGCGTTTGATAGCATGCTCTAAACCATCTGCAAACCACCGTTGCCAGCGACTGAGTAAGTGCTCGTCATTATCATTAATGGTTAAATTTCTTAAGTGTGCCGGCAAAATAAATTTTGATTCAATAAAAGAAAAAACTAATACAGAAATAACAATAGTCGGCACCACATTAAAAATACGACTTAATGCCCCTCCCGTATTCATCATTAAGCCAGAAAATGCCATTACCGTTGTCAACATCCCAAAAGTAACCGGTATAGCTACATCTTGAGTCCCTCTAATAGCGGCGGTTGTTGAATCTGGATCAAGTCTATTACGTAACCTGGAATAAATGCTTTCACCTGTTACGATAGCATCATCAACCACTAATCCTAAAACCATAATAAAAGCACCCACACTGGTATAGTTAATACTAATACCCATAATTGGCATAATAGCAAAACAGCCAATAATGGAAATAGGAATACCGACGGACACCCAAATAGCGATAGAAAGGCGTAAAAACAAGGTCAGCACAATAAAAATAAGCAACATACTTTGAATGGCACTATTTAATAGTGTCGATAAGCGTATTTTGATTGATTTGGCATGATCTCGCCAATAAGTAAGCTCTACGCCTACAGGCAAACTATCCTGCTTGTTAGCAATATAGTTTCTTACCTCCCTAGAAATATCAATAACACTTTGCTTACCAACCCGAAAAACTTCAATTTTTACGCTGCGTTTATGATTAAAAGTCGTTGATAACGGCTCCTCTTCAAAACCATCAATAACAGTTGCAATATCCCCCAGCCTTAACTGGCTACCATCATCGCGTGGCAATAAAATAATACGTTCAAAATCATTTTTTACATAAGCCTGACCTTTGGTGCGTAACAGAATTTCACCTGCAGAAGATTTAATGACCCCAGCTGGTAAATTAAGTGAGGAGCGATTAATTGCTTGGGTAACGGCATCAAGTGTTAAACCATAACGACGTAAATTTTTTTCTGAAACCTCAATAGCCACTTCGTAAGGTCTAACAGAGGTTAATTGCGCCAAAGAAACACCGGGTAGCGCAGCAATATCATCACGCACCCACTCACCTATTTTGCGTAACTCTCTTTCTGGTATATCCGCTGCAACAATAACACTAATAACCTCCCTCCGCCGCTGGGCAAGAGCAACAACAGGCCTCTCACTATCAACAGGAAAAGTATTGATGGTATCAATCCTTGCCTTAATATCTTCTAATAATATTCGAGGGTCATAATTCTCCAACACTTCAAAGGTAACCGTACCCATAGCTTCTGAAGCTTCAGAGCTGATACTTTTAATCCCTTCAAGATCCTGTGTTATTTCTTCAATACGGACAACAATACCTTCCTCTACTTCAGTGGGAGTTGCGCCTCTATAAGCAACGCTCACAGTAATACTATCGAGTTCTGAAGAGGGATGAGCTTCTACAACAATTTTTCCTACCGAAGTTAGCCCCCATAAAATGATAGCAAGCATCAGTAAATTAGCTGCAATACTATTGTGAGTAAACCAGCTGATAAGAGTATTCATTTAAGAGTCCAAAAGTAAGATCAAGTCGTTAAAAAAATTTCTAAAAGCTATTTCTTCCAGCAAGTAATATACCGTTATTAAAATCACCTCTAGATTATTAGGCTTGGTTATAAAGAGCATCCCTATATTAGTTTCGAATTACCCTGCTTAGGAATAAGATAATTTGTGTATTACACGTATAACGAGAAACCTAAATAAAAACAGTCGATCTACTTCCTAAATATATTTACTCCTTTTTAAGCTACACAATAAATAGGTTATATCCCCTAAAAATAAGGGATATAACCTATTATCTTTATTTTTATTAATCGTAATAAGCACCAAAAAATTTATTTCCATGCCAATAAGGAGAGGTTTAACCCCCTACTCCTAAGACAACAATTTCCCTTGGCCTATTATTTGCTTTCAAATCTTAGAGTAAATTCTATTCAGGAGTAAAAATGAAATATTATTTAACTTTTACTATTATGTGCTTGTTTTTTAGTAGCAAGCTTATGTCCGCTACTCCGCAACTTTGGTTCTCTGATAAACCTCCAAACAGAGATATGACTAAAAACATGTCTATGCGCCATGGTGGGTACGTGCATGTAGAAAACGGTGTAGACGTAAAACAGTTATGGTTACGTCAAGGTAACAGCTTAAATAAATCAACTTATCTTGGTTCTGCAGAAGGTGAGTACTTAGTCCTTGATGTACAAAAACATAGCTCACAACCAAAAATAGAAAAAGCCAGTCAGCAATCTATCCTTTTTTCTATGCCCGACGAAGGTTTTTATAATGCTTATTATATTGACAGGTTGCTTAATCAAGATACCTTAACCGTAAGAACAGCTAAAGCAGAAGTACTCTCGCATAATTGTAGAAATGGACATAAATACGATAGAAAACTGGTAACCCCTCAAAGCTGGGGTGCTGCTCCTCTTGATATTGTGCGCTTAAGAATACCTAAAGAAGACTTTCATACTCGTATTCACTCAGGCACTGATATAAAATTTAAAATCCTACATTATGGTAAGCCTCTTTCCGGTGCTAGCGTAACACTAGAAACTAATAAAGGGTGGATAAAAAAGACTGAAAGCGATGATCAAGGAATAGCCCACTTTCAAATTATTCAAGATAACTTTTTCGATACAAAAAAAGCTGAAAAAGCCGGAAAAAAAATAGCACGAGGGCATGGAGGTCGCATACGCTTTAAAGACAATTACTTGCTTACTGCTGAGTATTTAACGCCTGAATCAGGTTTTAAGGACGATAAACCCTACCATTCAACAGAGTATGTAACATCTACTACAGGGTGCTATTACCCACAACAATTTATTAGCCAATCCTCTGAAGAAGCCCTGTATTTTGTTAGCGCAGGGATGTTGGTCATGGGTGTTGGTGGATATAGTTACCGTAAAAGACGTGAAAAGCCATTTAAAGAGGAGACTTTTGGTGAGCATTAAATCAAAAATTGACAAGATTGACCTGCGCCCTTTTCGTTTCTGGTTTCAATTAACCGCTTTTATTTTTCTGGTATATGGGGGACGGTTAGCCATTGACCTAGGTAATAGTTTACCTACTTTTTCTTGTGGTTATAATCGTGACGGCACCGCAGGCACCTGTTATTTATTACCGTTACAGCATCAACTCGCTCAACCCTGGGAACGACTCTTTAGCCCTGCCGGCTTTGCAGTATTAACTGGTTTTGGCATGTTTTTATTGTGGTTTATGGTGCTTAATAAAGCATGGTGCGGCTATGTTTGTCCATTAGGGACCATTCAAGACTGGATAACAGGGTTGCGTAAAAGAATAGGGATTCCTTATAGTAATTACAGTGATGATAATTTTAACAAACTTAAATATATTAAATATTTTTTACTCTTAGCACTGATTTTCATTCCTCTCGCTATTGGTGGACAGTTTCTTTCGCATGACTGGGGTGTACCTTTTTGCAAGATTTGTCCGGCAAGAATGATTATCCCAGCTTTTAATGGTGACTTTAGAGAATGGACTATTGATTTTTCCAGCAATACAAAAATGGCTTTAACTGCTCTAGGTATGTTTATCACCGGCCTATTTTTGGTTGGCTCATTTATCAAAAAGCGTTTTTTCTGCTTTTTTTGCCCAATGAGCGCCTTTCATTTTATTTTTTCAAAATTTTCTATTCTCAAGCTAAAAAAAGACGGCTCAAAATGTACCGTATGTGGTGATTGTTATCGTGTTTGTGATATGCAAATTAAACCGATTGCTGATGACATAACCAGTGTTGATATTTTGAAAGATGATTGTATTTTATGCTTAAAGTGTGTGGCATCTTGCCCTGAAGAGGGTGCATTAAAAGTCGACATTCTTGGTAAAACAATCTTCGAAGCAACGCGTGGCGGTTTTAATAAACGAATGGGGAACGAAAAAGATGACCTTTGAAACAGAACAAAGAGAAATTGAAGGCAGTCAACAGCGCCATATTCGTCATAAAGGCATGGAAGCAATGCAGGTTTTAGATATTATAGAAAAAGATTTTTCTGAAAACCCTAAAGCAATGCAATATTTTTATGACTTGTTTAGAGATGTCTATTGCAATGGTATCAAGCCACACTCTAATAAAGAGATGATTGGTACCATGTGCGTACAAGTCCCTGATGAAATTATCCATGCCGCAGGAGGAATTCCAGTACGGATGTGTAATGGTTTTTACACTGATGAAGAAGCAGGAGGGGAGTTTATGCCTGCTAAATCATGCTCATTGGTCAAAGCATCTTTGGGAATGTTAAAAAGCAAGACCAACCCATATAGCGATGGTATTAAAACCATTGTAAACCCCACCACATGTGACCAAAAAAAGAAATCTGCCGGCATGATGCGTGAGATGGGCTATAAAATTTACGATATGGAATTACCGCCTGTTAAAGAATCCGAAATTGGCCGAGAGTATTGGCGGCGTTCGGTAAGGCTGTTTACTAAAGAAGTCGGTAAAATTACGGGTACTAAAGTCACTCGAAAAAGGCTAAAAGAAACTATCGGGAAAATTGGTCGGGCCCAAAGTGCTTATCATCGATTAAACGAAGCCCGTAAATTAACACCGTTACCTTTTTTAGGTAAAGATATGTTTGTGGTGACCAATGCCTTCTTTTTCGATGACCTTGAAAGGTGGACTGAAGCGACAGAAAAGTTAGCTGATGAAATCGACAAACGAGTTGAAGAGAAATATAACTCTGCGGGTAAGCGCTCCCCTCGTATCGTTTTTACAGGTTCACCTCCTGTCTTTCCTAATTTAAAAGTACCTTTAATGATAGAGCAATCAGATGCTGTAATAGTAGCGGATGAAACATGCTCTTCAAATCGTTTATTAAACGATATGGTTTCAGTCGATGAGTGGTTTATGTATGACATGGTCGATGCGGTAGCTGACCGTTATTTAAAATCCTGTACCTGCCCAATCTTTACAATGAATGATGATAGAATTCGGCGCTTAATTGAACTTGTTCGCTCTTCAAATGCTGACGGGGTTATTTATCAGGCTTTTGCTGGTTGTGGCGTTTATGAAATGGAACAACGTAGTGTAGCTAAAGCCATGGAAAAAAAAGGGATTCCCATGTTGTACATAGAAACCGATTATAGCCCGAGTCAAGGTGGGCAACTATCAACTAGAGTTGAAGCCTTTGTTGAATCGCTAAAAGCAAGAAGTAGGAGAAAATAATGGAATATTTTGCAGGAATTGATATTGGGTCAACAGCGGTAAAAGTGGCTGTTATGGATGATGATAGACAGATTATAGGTAGCAAGGTTGCCAAAACCGGAGCCTTAGTTTATAAAAATGCACAAACTGCTTTCTTATCCTTACTAACTGAAATTGGCTTACAAAGAAAAGATATAGCCTATTTAACAACAACAGGTTATGGACGAAAATTATTTGAAGATGCGGATGAAACAATTAGTGAAATCACTGCCAATGCAATTGGTGCCAAACAAGTAGGAAAGCCGTTTGGAACCATTAGAACTATCATCAATATAGGTGGGCAGGATTCAAAAGCGATAAGTTTAGACGAAGATGGAAATGTATCAAATTTTGCCATGAATGACCGCTGTGCAGCAGGCACTGGCCGCTTCCTAGATATGGCTGCTCGTAACCTGGAAATTGAAACAACTGATTTAGGAGAATTTCATTATAACGCCCAAGGCACACCTGCAGCCGTCAATGCCACCTGTGCAGTATTTGCAGAATCTGAAATTATTGGCTTGCTAGGTAAAGGCCATGGGCGAGAAGAAATTGTTAAAGGGATTCATTTTTCAATTGCCAAGCGAACAATTCGCTTAGTTAAACGGGTAGGGGTAAAGGAGTTACTTTATTTTGATGGAGGTCCCGCACTTAATAAAGGTTTGGTCGCTTCACTGGAAGATGAATTAGGTAAAAGATTAGTTATTCCTGAATTTCCACAAGTAACAACTGCTTTTGGAGCAGCCATTATTGGTCAAGAATCTTACCAATATGAACAAGAAGAAAAGGAACAGTTATCTCCTAAACCAGAAAAACAAAGTATAGAACTGGCGGAACATTATAAATCGACGCTTGACCCTAGTTTTTCTAAGACAGTAGGAAGTGATTGTGGCACAAGTAGTTGTAGTAACTGCTAATGGAAGGTTATTTACTAAATTTACCAACCGTTTTTATCATTGGTTTAGTTTTTGGTATTGGACCTTGCACGATAACGTGCTTACCTTATTTAGGACCTGTTTTTTTATCTAAATCTGGGGGGATTAAAGATTCTTGGAAAATTATTCTGCCCTTTTCAATGGGTAGAATGAGCAGTTACTCTGCATTAGGTGGGTTATCAGGCTATGCAGGCGCATCCATAGACCGCGTCATTCATACACCAATGGTTGCCTGGATTCTCGGAGGAGCAACGATATCAGTTGGATTGCTTATTTTTTTGCGCTCCTATCGAAATAAATTAGCTTGCGGCTCTCATCTTAATTCACAACAATTACAAGATAACCATTTTTTACCTAGTGGATTATTTTTTATGGGAGTTGGTATGGCCGCAACACCCTGTGCACCACTTGCTACTATAATGTTAACCGCAGCTGCAACGGCAAGTAGTGTCTCTGGATTATTGTTAGGTATAAGCTTTGGTATAGGTGCAGTTTTAGTGCCCGCTCTAGTTTTTGGATTTGGAATGGCTTATTTTGGGCAGCGCGTTAGAGAAATCATGCAAGTTTGGCGATTAACATTAGAAAGATCAAGTGCATGCTTATTAATTATATTAGGGATTGGGACGATTATTGGTTAAAAAACAAGTTATTTAACTCTCTAAAACAGGTTAAATGCCACAATATGTCGAGTATTTAACTTACCTTTATATTCATCTTTTTACCAATTTTAATAAATCCCCCTAAATTTATTACCCCCTACCTCACCTCATATACCATATAAATTCAAGATTTTACCTATAAAACCAATCGCATACAACCTACCCAAGTAAGGATGCTCCTCCCCTTCAAAAATAATTTTTTATACACCCATGCAGTGGCACAAAATATGCTTTATTGACAGGGATAAAGAAAAACTTATTAAACATAACCCAAGAGTAATAAATTGCTTATGGATTTTTCTTGGATGCTTTTAAATGGAATAGTATGAAAAAAATTCTCATTAAATATATACCTCTCCTCACCCTTCCTCTTTGCAATGCCGCACTTGCTGAAGAAACCACAGCCTTAGCTGATGCTGATGCCGATGCTAATTCTACCTTAACCTTAGAAACAATGGCAGTAACGGCAACGGTTTCTGATGCAAAACTTGGAGGAATTGATATAAAAACATTGCCTGTAGCGTCTACTATCGTTAACCAAGAAGAGATTAAACGCTTAAAATACGTAGAACCCGATGAATTGCTAGACAGGATTCCAGGTGAAACCTTAGTTCGTAATTTACGCATACCAAGCGGTAGTAAGTCATACACCATCCCACTTATTGATGGTGCGGCTTTAGGAAGCCCTTATAGAGGCTCAACTCAAGCTTTTTCAGATACTATCAACTCCCAAGATATTGAGCGTATAGAAATTTTTAAAGGCCCAGTTTCTGCTTTATACCCCAACAACTCATTTGGAGGTGTAATTAATGTAGTGAGCAAGGGAAGCTCCCAACTGCCCAAGCAAAATACACGCTTATGGACAGAAGTAGGAAATTATGACCGTTACCGAGGCGGAGTAAGCACTCAAGGAAACCTTAAAGATGTTGGCTATCTGTTTGACTTTAGTAGTTGGAATATCAGTCAATACCGAGATCAAGGCGAATTAACAACAGGTAGAATATTTGATACGGGAGAGGAAAGGCAGCAAGGTAGTGTTAAGTTAATGTTTAACCCTGATGATGTTTCCTCTTTGGTAGTTAGAGGCTCATACTTGAATGACCACCTTGCTGATCCGGGAGAAATATTTACAAACGATTTTATTGCTAATGACAAAGGGATTGGTCGAAATACGGGGTTCTTCTCTGATGATGAAACCTTTATAGCGGGAGCTATCTATAAACGTGATCTCAGTGACACTGACCACATAGAAGCCAATTTTAATTATAAGCATTTAGATACCCAGGGGTTTTCTAGATTTAGCGGCTTTCAGGACGATATCACTATTGATATCAATGGAAAAGCAAGCTATAAGCATGATTTTGGTTTTTGGAACTCAAATATTATTATTGGGACTGATATTTTTCATGGCAGTAATGATGACCATAATTTTAAAACAACCAGTAGAAGAGGCCCCAGAACTACAATTACAGGTGCTTCGACTGACTTTGCAACAACTGATATTTATGCTGGTTTTGCTCAAATTCAATTTTCACCCATAGAAAACTTGCAAATTACTGCTGGAGTAAGGCATGAGAGTATTGATTTAAATCATACTCGAAGTCAGCTTGAGAATTCGACTTCTAAGACGGGTGGCGGACCAATATCTATAACAACAGCGGCTGGAACCGTAGTTAACAACAGTGCGTCCTATTCAGCCACTTTACCAAAAGTAGGTATTAGCTATGACTTTCTCGAGACACAACGTATTTGGGCCGCTTATGGTGAAGGGTTTAGAGCGCCAACAACTGGAGAGTTATATACGGCAGGGCGTGGTAGAGCAAACCCCCACTTAAACCCCGAAGAAGCAGAACATTTTGAAATTGGCTTACGGGGAGTGCTGCCATTATTTGGTCGAGACTTAACATACGATACATCGTACTATTATCAAGATATTAGCCAATATATCGTAGCAAGTGATCCTGATGGTACTAATGTTAGGAATGTTAATGCCGGAAAGGTCAATATTCAGGGTGTAGAAACAGTTTTAGAATATCAACCTTATGATTTTATTCGATTTGGTATTACTCATACTTATGCTAGCAATATTTACAAAAAATTTATTGATGCCAACAATGTTAATTTGAGTGGAGAAGAGTTAAGCCGCTCTCCTGAACATCATATCAATGGACGAGTGGCCGTTATGCCTATGGAGGGCTTGGCTATTGAGGTAGGCGTTGACTCTCAAACTTCTTATTCAACACTGGACAACTCTTCTTTAGACCCACAAGGACGTTTTACTAGAGACGAACGTATTAATTTACGACTTACTTATGATAAAGGGCCTTATGAGCTTTGGTTCCATGCTCTTAATATTGGTGATGTTAAGGAAGACCGTGTTGGCTTTGACACTCGTTCTGGAAAACGTTCAATCAGAACGGTAGATGGGCTACAGTTATACGGTGGTATAGCCTACAACTTCTAAGATTACCTTTAATTAAGTTGAATGGACTCAATTCAACTGGGTTGCCTAAATAGCAACCCTTTTTTATTTTTAATAAAATATGAATAAAATAAATTTTATACCTTTAAAAGGTGAACAATATGTCTGAAACCACCACCCAAAATACTAGCATTGAAAAACGTGCCGCTAGTCGCAAGTTGTATCAATTAATTATCCGCTGGCACTTTTATTGTGGATTACTGTTTATTCCTTTAATTATTGTGATCAGTATTAGTGGTTGTATTTATCTATTTGAAGATGAATATGAAGATTTTATATATCAAGATTTATTGTTTGTTAAGCCTGGAGATAGCATATTGCCCGCTTCTGAGCTGCTAGCCAAAGCAAAATCAGCGCTGCCAGGATGGAAGGCCAGCACTTTTAAAAGTTATCCTGACGCTAAACGCAGTACGGAAATTATCTTTAGGGAACAAAATCGACATAAGCCTATTAAAACCAGCATGGAATGGGCGGGTGATGGGCCTGAAAAAGTAAAAATGGTGATGAATAGGGAAAGAGCCAGTGTTTTTATTAACCCCTATACCGGTACTATTTTAGGCAGCATAAAAAATAGCGATCGTTTAATGGCTTTTATGAAGGATTTACACGGCAATTTGTTAACCGGAAATTTTGGTACCAAATTTGTTGAGCTCGTTTCATGTTGGGTTATGATGTTAATGACTACGGGGCTTATTATGTGGTGGCCACGAGGTAAAACCGGCATTATGGGTACATTTATCCCCCGTTTAAAAACCAATAAACGATTATTTTGGCGTGATTTACATGCTGTGCCCGCTTTTTATTTCTCATTTTTTATTATTTTTTTAGTTATGAGTGGTTTACCTTGGACAAGTATTTGGGGGGAAGCTTTTCACTCCATTCAACGTGAATTAAAAATGTCTGCACCTGCTGGTTTTCATTCCAGAGAGTTAAAATCCCATTACTTTAAAGGTGCCAAACAAATTTCAATTGACCAGGTTATTTCAGAAGCTAAAAATAAAGGATATAAAGGGGAGTTAGATGTCAAAATTCCTCACAACAATCGCGATACTTATGCCATTCAAAGAAATTCTGATGACCCAGCTGAAAGACCCTCTATGCATTTCGATCAATATACAGGAAAAGTATTAGCGAGAACTGATTGGAACAAGGTGCCATTATTAGCAAAATCAGTAAGCTATGGAATTAAACTTCACCGAGGTGAATACTTTGGTGTATGGAATTTAATTTTAGTGTTAGTTACCTCTTTAGTTCTTGTTTTTATGGCGATTTCAGGCCTTGTTTTATGGTTGCAAAGAAGACCAAAAGGTAAGTTAGGCGCGCCAAAGTACCCAAGAGACTACAGACAACCACGCTGGATTATTGGTACTACCATAGGTTTTTCACTATTTATGCCATTATTAGGAGCATCATTAATAGTTTTTATTTTGGGAAACTGGATGTACTCAAAATTTTCAGGGATTAAACATAAATTTGCTTAAACCTTGTAGCCTTGATGCAACGAAGAGGAATCAAGGGAGGGTGTACATTGTTTATTGTGCTTTATACCGCCTCTCCTTGATTCCGTTTTTCTCCATCAAGGCAAAAACAAAAAAATTTCTTAATTTAATGTTAATTTTTTATAAAAAGACTGGTTTCTTTAGCTTATGCGTTATAAAGATGACAAATATTTATAAGATCTTCCTGATTACCCATAAGCTTCAGCTTAAAGGTGAACTTAGTTTGGTCATGTATTTCAATGTCTTAGCCCTCCCTTACTGGGGAAGATTGGGTCGACTGCATGGATGCAGGAGGTAGAGCAATGCATGGAGCTATTGCCGAGGGGAGAATTTAAACCAAGTTTTTTGTAAGGGAAAGTAGCTTTTAATTGCTTCCTCACCCAACTCTTTGGAGAGGCTTAAATCAACAGCCTTCCCCTCTTAAATATAGGCTGAAGCTTATACGTAATCAGGAACATCTTTATACCAAGGTAAACAAATGAAAAAGCAATTAACAATATGTGCACTTGCCCTTATTACTACTGCCAGTAGTGTTTCTATGGCTAGTCCACACCAAAAAAGTCAAGCAGCCCATTTAAGTAAATTTATAAGTAAATTTGATACTGATGACGATAGAAAAGTCTCTAAAACAGAATTTGATGGCGCTATGGAGCAACGTTTTAAAAAAATGGATATAGATAATAATGGCGTGGTAAGCAAGGAGGAATTTAAAAACAATATTAAATCCCGGCATAAAAAAATGAATACTGCTAAAAAAGCAAAAATGGATGTTAATAATGATGGAAAGGTTAGTAAGCAAGAATATTTAGATGCCAAGATGAAACGAGCTGAGAAAAGATTTTTCAAGTTAGATAAAAATAATGATGGTTTTCTCTCTGAAGAAGAGCTCTCAGCTGAAAAATCACGGTATAAAAAATCAAGCCATTACTTTCCTAAAATTGATACAAATGGTGATGGCGTCATTAGCCTGGAAGAAAACACAGCCTCTGCAAGCAGAATGTTTAGAAAACTGGATAGTAATAATGATCAGGTAATTACTCATGATGAAATACAGGCAGTCAGTAGAACGTGGAAGCAAAGAAAATAATATTTAATTTTTGTTCCCAGTATATTACCTGAATCCGCGACTTCAATGCGGATAACAGGGCTCAAGATATTGGTTTCACAAGGGATTTAGTCAGATTATTGCTCCTGTATAATCGACATTCACCACATCCATCTGACTCAAAAAACCTTAGCTTCACCCATAGGTTAAGCGGGTATTTTTTTAACCGCTGTGGAATCAATAGCTTGTGTTCTGTGTCGTAGTGAAGTCACGGGTTCAGGTATTAGCTATGTCATTGTTAAATTGAAGTTTCCCTTACCCTCCCACTTGTAGAGCAGACTTCAGTCCGTAAAACTGACAGGGACAGTCTATATGGAGGACAAAAGTCTGCTCTACAATTTATAACCCAGACTAATTTTAATCATAAACACCATGGATGATGACTAAACAGCCAAATCAAACAACTGATGCGATTTTACTCGCTCTAATAGCTCAGGGAGATAAGCAGGCTTTTTCTCAGCTAATGAAACGTTATCTACCTTCAGTAATTCATTTTTCCATGCGTTATTTTTCACAAAGATCGGATGCCGAAGATATTGCTCAAGAAACTTTTACACGCTTATGGTGTAAAGCACCTGTTTGGCAAGATAAAGGTGCATCGGTAAAGGCTTGGCTGTATAAGGTTGCCTATCACCAAATCATCGACCAGTTACGAAAACAAAAACCAGAGTACCTATCTGAATACGATGAAAATATTATTGATGAAACAGAATCTATAGAAAAAGCAATAAATGCAGATGTAAGCCAGTTATTACAAAACACAGCATTAAATTCCTTACCCGAACGACAAAGAACAGCCATTATGCTTTGTGCTATAAAGGGATTTAGCAATAAAGAAGCTGCCGTAATAATGAGTATTAAGGTTGAAGCTTTAGAGTCATTATTGGCAAGAGCAAGAAGAAAGTTAAAAAAAATATTCGCTATAAGTATGGATGCTCAAAGCATTGAAAGAGGAGCTGTTAATGATACCTATTGATAGAGCAAGAAAAATCATCCAGTGTTATGGGGGACGAGCCTCTACCTGGCCAGATAAGGAGAGTAAAGATGTTCAACAATTAATATTAGAATCTAAAAGTTTAAGTGACTTGCAACAAGATGCTTTGGCTTTGGATAGTTTTATGGGGTTTACAGAGCAAAAAGAACCTAACTGGGAGTCAACAAAGAGGTGCGCTAATAGGATTCTTATCAACTTACCTGAACAGCAGCAAATTAAACAATCTTTCATAAAAAAGCAACTGAAAGATATGTATCAACTAGGTAAGAGCTATATAGAATCTAGGCAGCCATTTTTAATATTTTCTACTGTTGCTTTACTGATAATGTTATTGATTGGCGGTTTTTCTGTTACTAACAAAGAAAATAATATTATGCCTCTAGCTGATTTTTTAGCGTTATATGTTGATGATGATACTGAGCAAAATGATAAAACAATAAATGATTTAGACGTTTTAGCATTTTTAGAGCCGCAAGTTTTAGGTGAATAAATTTGTTAATGTTTCAGTAAGCTAAGAGGGTCAAAATATTTCTATGCCCCCACAATTTGTGGTAATAGGGTAACTATATTTTTTATAACATCGGAAGAGCGAGGCTAATACCTGAATCCGGGACTTCAATGCGGATAGCAGGGCCCAAGATATTGGTTTCACGGGGGTTTAGTCAGATTATTGCTCCTGCATAATCGACATTCACCACACCCATGTGGCTCAAAAAATCTTAGCTTCACCCATAGGTTAAGCGGGTATTTTTTTAACCGCTGTGGAATCAATAGCTTGTGCTCTGTGCCGTAGTGAGGCCACGGATTCAGGTAATACATCACTTCCTAAAAATTGGCTGTGGTTTATTAATAACTAGGAAGCCTTATCACATTAACTAATTATTTTTTCAGAGACTCCTTTATGAATTTATTACAGGTTTTTAACCGTAGCCGCTTTTTGTTTGTTTTTATTTTATTACTTTGTGGCCAAGTACTTGCTGCGGCTAACAAACAACCCTCAATCTTATGGATGGCCAACTCCCCTTCTGAACCAGCCAAAGCACGGCTATTACTAGACTTAGCCAGAAAACACCAGATTAACCTGAAATCCATGTTTATTATGGGGCAGGATAAAGAGAGTGTGAGTAAGGAAATGCAAAAATACGATATGGTGATGTTTGATTATGTGTATATGGGCCAGTTTGCGCAAATGGTCAATCAATACCGTGGGGCAATTATGCAACATAAGGGTAAAGTTTTTCCTGGATTATGGTACAAGCAACGCCCACTGACCAAAGGGCTGCTGCCAACACAGGCACAAATAATTTTTGATTATTACAATAACGGAGGGCAAGAAAATTATAATAGGCTGTTCGATTACCTAAATCAAAGTATCTTTAAAGTTTCTGATAGAGTAGCTCTACCCCCCATTATTTTCCCAGAAAACGGAATTTATCACCCTGACTATCCACAAATGGTGTTTGCTAGCTTAGATGAGTATTTAGCCTGGAAAAAACCGGCAAAAGATATTCCAGTGATTGGTATTGGTTTTCACCAGTTAAGAATTGCAGACGATATGACTGAGCATATTGATGATTTAATTCGCCGTATTGAAAAATCTGGTGCACTCCCCGTCGCTTTTTATGATCCAAATGACGGTGATAAAAACGATGTACTTTTATACAGATCAGAACATCATCACGATAAAGAGCATCAACATACAGATAACGAGGAGGCTGAAGAGAAAAAATTATTTATTGATGTAATAATTGATTTTGCTGGGATGTACACTTCTGTTGACGCACAAAAAAAATGGATGACTAAATTAGGGGTTCCTGTGATGCAAGCTATGTTGTATCGCTCGGGAGATTATGACGATTATTTAAAAGATGACCAGGGTATGTCTTTTGTATTCTCACCCACTTTTATTGCTTTACCAGAAATTGCAGGGCGAATTACACCTAATATCGTGGCAGTAAAACGTAAGGTTGATGAAAAATATGTTGCCGTACCTGAACAAATGGATTTAATGCTGAAACGAGCATTAAATTATGCCAAGTTAAGAAAAATGGACAATAAAGACAAGAAAATTGCCTTTATTACTTGGAATTCCCCTGATGGTGAAGAGAACTTTAGTGCTTCATTTTTAAATATTCCTGAAAGTCTGGCTGATATTTTTGTGGCAATGAAAAAAGCAGGCTATACCGTTCCCTATACAGACCCTGACACTTTAATTAAACAGATAAAAAAATTAATTAAGCCTTATTACCGAGTAGATAATGACCAGGCAGTACGTGATTTATTAAAACAAGATTTAGCCGAAAAAATTGCGGTTGATGATTATAAAACTTGGCTAGTAGCATTCCCTAAATCAGTGCAAGATTGGTTACAAAAAGACTGGGGAGCCCCTGAAGATAATTATTTAACGATTAAGGACAATGGACGCTGGTATTTTATTGTTCCTCGATTAAAACTAGGTAACATTATCGTGATGCCCCAGCCAAATAGAGGTTCAAGACGAGATAGAGAAAAAGATATTTCGCATGATAAAAAAGTCTCTCTACATCATGCTTATCGAGCTGTTTACCATTATATCGTTGATGGTTTTAAGGCGGATGCTATTGTACATATGGGCACGCATGGCACTCAAGAGTGGTTGGCGGGAAAAGAACGCGGTTTATGGGCTTATGATGATGCCTATTCAACTATTGGTGCTGTCCCTGTGGTTTACCCGTACAGTGTAGCCAACACAGGTGAAGCTTTAATTGCTAAACGGCGTGGGCAAGCAGTAGTTATTTCACATAATACACCACCTTTTGCACCTGCTGGACTATATGGTGATTTAGTCGATATACATGACAAAATGCATCAAATCATGGAACTAGATGAAGGACGGGTTAAAGAAGAAACTAAAAAAGCAATGGTTGCCCAAGTCGTTGCTTTAGATTTTCACCAAGATATGGGCTATACAGAAGAACAAATCTGGCAGGATTTTGATGGTTTTAGTAAAAAATTACATGATTATTTATTAGAACTAGCCGCCACGGCACAACCCATGGGCTTACATCATTTTGGTAGTGTGGCAGAAACAGATCACTTGTTATTGACTGTGTTCCAAATGTTAGATAAAGAATATATACAAGCCGCTGACGGTTTTGAACCCTCGCATGTTCTGGCTCAGCAATACCAGCAAATTTATAAAACTAAGTCTTTTCTATTTTTAAAGGATTTTCTGGTTAATAAAAAGCCGCTGGGCTCTTTTTCTGCTCAGGTTCAACCTTATTTACAACAGGCTCAAGTGCATTATGATAACTTTTTGGCTGAAAAAGAAATTGAACACTTGCTGGATGGATTAGCGGCAAAACATATTCTAACTGGAACGGGAAATGATCCCATCAGGAACCCTGATGCAGTTCCTACAGGTAAAAATATTTATGGCTTTGACCCAACAAAAATCCCAACTAAAGCGGCTTGGGAAGCAGGCAAATTTTTAGCTGATGATTTAATTGAAAGTTACAAAGCTAAGCATGGTATGTACCCTGATAAGCTAGCGTTTTCCATGTGGTCTACTGAAACGCTGAAGCATTTTGGGGTGTTAGAAGCTGAGGTTTTACGCACCATTGGTGTTCGTCCTGTATGGAATGATAGGGATCAAGTCGTTGATGTAGAAATCACCCCTTTAAAAGAGTTAAAAAGACCTCGGATAGATGTGGTGTTATCAGCCACAGGTTTATACCGTGATAACTTGCCTGGTGTTATGGACAGGCTATCAAAAGCTATTGTTAAAGTAGCCAAGTTAAAAGAAGCACAAAATTTTGTTAGTCAGCATACGGAAGAATTAAAACAAAGTTTGCTGAAACAAGGTTTAACTGAAGAGGAAGCTGGGAAATATTCTCGGGTTCGATTTTTTGCTAATGAAAGTGGTGTTTACGGTACCAATCTACCCGACGCTACTTTAGCGAGTGATACTTGGGATACAGATGAATCAATGGTTAAAACGTATTTATCACGGATGGGGCATTTATTTGGTACTGAAGCAGGCACTCGCAATGTAAAACTGAAAAATTTTGACTTATTTGCTGCAAACCTGAAAGGCACTAAAGCAGCGGTACTATCAAGAAGCTCAAATCTACATGGTATTTTATCTATTGATCACCCTTTTGAATATTTGGGAGGAATTGGTCAGGCTGTACGTTATTTGGATGGTAAAACACCAGAGTTATATATTGCTAATCTGCGTGATACCAAGAACTTTAAAAATGAAACTGCTGCTGAATTTATTGCTAAAGAATTACGTACCCGTTACTACCACCCTAACTGGGTTAAGGAAATGATGGATGAAGGCTATTCTGGTGCTCTGGAAATTTTAGATGTCGTTAATAATTTTTGGGGCTGGAATGTTATGTCACCCGAAGCGGTACGAGCAGACCAGTGGCAGGAATTGTTTGAAATTTATGTGGAAGATAAATTAGAGCTAGGTGTAGACAAGTGGTTTAAAGAAGTTCAACCAGCCGCTATTGCACAAATTTCGGAGCGAATGTTAGAAGCCGTGCGTAAAGGTTATTGGCAAGCATCAGATGAAACCGTTAAAGCCTTAGTAGAAAAATATATGGAAATCATTAAGGAGCATGATATTTATACCCCTAATGACAAATTTAAAAAATTTCTGGAAACTAAAGCCGTAGGGTTTGGAGTTGATATATCTGCTTTACAACAATTACAAGATCGTCAAGAAAATCCTCAACAACAAGCAACTGCTGGTGCAACTGTAGAAACCGTTCAAGTTGAAGGCGTTAAACTTGAAAAACAGCCTGAACAGCAAACGACTGAAGAAGATGATTGGAGTATCTATTGGATAAGCCTAGCTTTATTTGTGTTGCTTCTGCTTGGATTCGGCTTTGAATTTATTCGGCAAAAACAACACGCTTAATGAAAAAACATTCCTGATTACGTATAAGCTTCAGTCATATTAATGGAGAAGGCTGTTGATTTAAGCTCTCTCCAAAGGAAGAGAGTTGGGGAGAGGGAAATTAAAAGCGACTCTCCTTACAAAAAACTTGGTTTAAATTCTTCCCTCGGCAATAGCTCCATACCATGCATTGCTCTACCTCCAACAAGGGAGGGTTAAGGCATTGAAACACATGAGCAAACTAAATTCACCTTTAAGTTGAAGCTTATGAGTAATCAGGAAAACATTTAGCACTATGGCAGACTGAAGTCCATTCTACCCTTTATAACCCTATAATCTAATAAAAACAAAATGGAAAATCTAGCTTATCAAGTTTCACAAGTTTTACTACAACCCGTATTAATTGGGATTTATTTTTCTTTTCTGTATGGCGTTATAGAAATCGGAAGAATGGCTGCCTTAATGGTGCTAAGGCGTCAAAATGTATTAACAATAAAAGCCCAGCCAGGATACCCAATAGCCACCTATTTTTCAGCCCAACAATCCGTCACTTTAAATGAAGTAGAGGTTTTCGCACTAAAAAAACTTGAAACTGTGCGTATAGTTACTCGTTTAACGCCTATGCTTGGGTTGATTGCCACATTAATTCCCATGGGGCCTGCTCTGGTGGCTTTGGAAGAAAATAATACTTTTGCGATGGGGGAGCATTTAGGGGTAGCTTTTACTGCCGTAACTATTAGTCTAGCAGCAGCGTCTTTAACTTTTTGGGTGGCTTCGGTTAAAAAACGTTGGTTTGCTGAAGAGCTAGTCGAAATTGAAAAACAATTGGAAGTGAGATAATGAGTTTAAAAATATTAGATGAAGATGAAGAGCTAAACCCTTTATTATCAGTTATTAATTTGATTGACGTTTTTTTAGTATTAATTGCAACCTTGTTAATTATTATTGTAAAAAACCCTTTAAATCCTTTTGATCAAGGAGATGTCACTGTTATTAAAAATCCAGGTCAAGCGAATATGGAAATGATCATAAAAAAGGGCGAAAAAATTGAAAGCTATAAAGCTTCTGATAGCATTGGAAAGGGAGAGGGTAGTAAAGCAGGTATTGCTTACCGAATGAAAGATGGCTCTTTTATTTATGTGCCTGAAAAGTAGCTCTAGCTCAGTTTTACGTTTCTCTTCTCAAACATGATGGCTGTGTTAAAGTTTTGGCATTTATTTTATTTTCAAATAAACCTTAAACTCTCTCCAGCAGGAGAGGGCCTAAGTCCGTCATAAATACAGTATTAATTAACCCAAAAGTATACACAATGTAAGACCAGAAAAGGTTATTGCCTCCGTATTGTATATAGCTATGTTAAATAATTGTACTTTTCAATATTAATTGCTGCCCATTACTTTCTGTCCAAAGCACAAAAAAACC
>CAYYNM010000002.1:0-52021 GCA_964472945.1 uncultured Methylomarinum sp.
ATAAATAACCTCATAACTTTTGACTTCACCTATCGATATGCTATGGTTTCAAAAATCATAATAAAGAGATCTCCATGAATTCTGATAAACAACCCTCAAACCTTACTGCGTATCAACAACCAGTCTATGAAGATGAAATAAGCTTAGTCGACATAGTTAACGTACTTTTGCGCAGAAAAAAACTTATTTTAGGGATAACTATTTTTGTTATTGGTATTGGCTTGTTCTATGCTTTTAGTCAAAAACGCGTATATCAAGTAGAAACTATATTATCCCCTCCTAGTAATGAAATTATTCAATCTTTTAATTTGCATAATCTTCAGAATATCAAGAAAAATGATATTTACTCACGTTTTACTCAAGTTATTAAGACAAGAACATTCAGGCAAGAATTTTTTAATAAATTTAATGTTATTGAAACACTTTCAGATATACCTAAAAATAAAATGACAGCAAGTGAAATTAATAAAACTTTTGAAAACTTTAGTGATTCATTAAAAATAATTAAAAAAGATAAAAAAGATAAAAAAGATAATATTAAAATTTCCTTAGAAGGGCTTGATAAAGATAAATTAGGGGGCTGGCTAGATGGTTTTGTTGTACTAGCCAATAGCGCAATTGTTAATCAGATTGTGAGTGATATGCGAGCAGGGATAAATTATAAAGTTAAGGACTTAAGATTGAAAATAAAAAACAAAAAACTTTTTTACAATCAAAGACGTAAAGATGAATTAGAGCGTTTACATGATGATTATCAAATAGCAAAAAATTTAGGAATTACAGAACGCAACGACAGTAAAAATATGATTTCATCTAAGAATAACTTGTCAATATATATGAACGACGCAAAACGTTATATGGAAGGTACAAAAATATTACAAGCTGAAATAAATGCATTAAAAAATAGAAAGTCGGATGACATCTATATAAAAGGCTTACGTGATTTACAGGAACAGTTAGCAATGCTTGAAGTTATAAAAATTGATAAAGATAAGCTGCAAGCAGTAACTGTTGAGAAAAAAGCTGCCTTAAATATCGAACCGATTCGACCAAATAGAAAATTAATTGTCATACTTTCACTTATTTTAGGTGTGATGTTAGGAATTTTTGCAGTATTTATTATGGAGTTTATAAGTAGCTTCAAAAGACAAGCTGATAGTGTTGATGTTGTATGAATCATCAATATAAGTAGGTCTTTAGGTTGCCTCATGAGTTTGAATATTGCGAGTAGTTGTCATTAAGAGTGAAAATACAGCATAAAATACTATAGAATTATTTAAAATAGGTTTTGCCTGTTTACGGCTGCATATATTAAGGTAAAGAAGCCCGTAATAAGTAAAACAACCAGAAGCAGTTGCTAAGGGCAAATAGCTGGACATTCTTAGAAATCTCACCACCAAACCCTCAAAATTGTTACGAACTGTAACATAACAGTGACTTCAAAAATAAACCTTGAAACAACATAATAATATGATATTGTTCAATGATTGAACGCAAAAGGACACTGCTAAATTGCAAGATGAAACAGCCTATAAATTGCTCAAACTCATAGAGGCCGAACCTCATTTGAGCCAACGCGAGATTGCGCAAAAAATGGGTGTTAGTCTTGGCAAAACTAACTATTGCCTAAAGGCTTTAATTGATAAGGGCTTTATAAAACTTCAAAATTTTTATAAAAATAAAAAGAAAAGAGCATATATCTATTTCCTTACCCCACAGGGAATAGAAGAAAAAGCCGAAGTGACTTATCGCTTTTTACAAAGAAAAATAAAAGAATATGAAAATATTAAAGTTGAAATTGAAAGCTTAAAGAATGAAGCAGCTTCAGCAAAAGAAATAGGAATGAAAGATAGTGACAGTTAATAATAAAAATCAGACACGCTCCTGGTATCTAGTTGTAACAAAACCGAAATCCGAATTTAAAGCCCGAGAAAATTTGCTACGCCAAGGTTATGAAACCTATTTACCCCTCGTACAAACGTCACATCGACGTAATGGAAAAAATATAAAACGTACTGAAGCTTTTTTCCCACGTTATCTTTTTATCTCTCTCGATAAAGAAACTGATAATTGGGCACCCATTCGTTCAACAATAGGTGTTGCAGGTATGGTGCGGTTTGGTGGAATGCCAGCCGTCGTTCCTGAAAACATGATCGATAATTTGAAGAGCAATGAAAATGAATTCGGTTTGCAATCATTTGAAAAGAAAGTATTAAAGCAAGGCGATAAAGTAGAAATTATAAATGGCCCGTTTGAAGGTTATAAGGCTATTTATCAAAAAATGAAAAGCACAGAACGAGTTTCTGTTTTGTTGGATATTGTAGGAAAAAATACTCAAGTTACTTTGAGTGTGCATGAGCTTGAAATAGCTTAAAGAATGCCACCGTTGGTTCCTTCACTTCCAAGGGAAAGGTTACGACTGCATGGACGCAGGAGGTAGAGCAACGCATGGAGCAGTTGCCGAGGATGGGATGATTATAAAATCTTATACTTGCAGTTAAGCACGGTAGGGCGGTAGCGTGTTTAAAATATCAATTAGATAGAAGTTAAATTACAAAAAATTAATATGAAAAATCCACTGAAAATATATATTGCAGGCCACCGTGGCATGGTGGGCTCTGCAATTATGAGAGTTTTACAGCAACAAGGTCAAACTGATTTTGTAACACGCACTCATGCTGAACTTGAACTTACCAATCAAGCTAAAGTTAGAGGATTTTTTGAGTCTGAAAAGCCAGATCAAGTTTATCTAGCAGCTGCTAAAGTTGGAGGTATATATGCGAATAATGCATATCCGGCTGAATTTATTTATGACAATTTGATGGTACAAGCAAATGTTATTGATGCCGCATTTAATAGTGGCGTAAAAAAACTGTTATTTCTAGGTTCAAGTTGTATATACCCCAAACTTGCTCAGCAGCCTATGAGTGAGAATGCATTACTTACAGGCTTACTTGAACCAACAAATGAACCTTATGCTGTAGCAAAAATTGCAGGTATTAAGCTTTGTGAAAGTTACAATCGCCAGTATGGTGTAAGTCATGGGGTAGATTATCGAAGTGTTATGCCTACTAACCTTTATGGCCAAGGTGATAATTATCACCCCGAAAATTCCCATGTTATTCCTGCAATGATTCGTCGATTTCATGAAGCAAAAATCAAGAAATCACCAAACATATTAATTTGGGGAACTGGTACTCCATTTAGAGAATTTCTTTGTGTAGATGATATGGCGGCTGCATCAGTATATGTAATGAATTTAGATAAAGAAATTTATGAACAATATACTCAACCTATGCTTAGCCATATTAATGTTGGTGTTGGTCATGACCTCACAATAGCAGCGCTAGCTAAAATAATAGGGAAGGTAGTTGGTTATAAGGGAAAAATTGAATTTGATACTTCAAAACCAGATGGTACACCTCGAAAATTAATGGATAGTACTCGTTTGAATAATCTTGGGTGGCATGCAAAAGTCAAATTAGAAGATGGACTAACGCTTGCGTATCAGGATTTCTTGAAAAACAATTGTTAAAAACATAATAAAAATCAGCGGATATATTCTAGTGGCAAGCAGTAATTCAACCTACCCATCTTCAGTAAAACTGATCAAGAGACTTTGGCTGCATCTCTCTCAACGTCGTCAAAAACAGTTTTGGATATTACTTGTGTTAATGGTTTTTGCTTCATTTGCTGAAATGATTAGTATTGGTGCTACTTTGCCATTTCTTGGTGCGTTAACTGCCCCGGAATCTTTGTTTAATCATCAGTTAATGAAACCTCTTGTTGAACTACTTGCTTTAACTGAGGCAAGTCAGCTTCTTCTTCCACTAACTATTATTTTTATTTTCGCAGCTTTAGTTTCTGGAGCAATTCGATTGGTTCTTCTCTATGTTATGGTCCGGTTATCCTTTGCAACGGGGGCTGACCTTGGAATTAATATTTATAGAAAAACACTTTATCAGGAATATGAAATTCATATCGCCCGTAATAGCAGTGAAATAATCAATGGAATTATTAATAAAACAAGTTTGGTTATTCATAGTGTCATAACACCAACTTTAAGCTTAATTAGTTCAATAATAATGCTCGTGGGAGTAATGATTGCTTTGCTTTTAATAGATTTTATTACAGCAATAACTGCTTTTGTAAGTTTTGGTGTTATTTACTGGTTAATAATTCATTTCACCCGACAACAGTTGTTCGACAATAGTCAGTGTGTAGCGAATGAGTCCAGTCGAATGATAAAGTCCTTACAAGAAGGTTTGGGCGGTATTCGAGATGTACTTATTGATGGCAGTCAAGAATTTTATTGTCGAGAATTTCAGAATGCAGATCTTCCTCTACGTCGAGCACAAGGTAATAATCAATTTATTAGTAGTAGTCCACGCTATGTATTGGAGGTGATAGGCATTACTTTGATTGCGATTTTAGCATATATCATGACTCAGCGAGCTGATGGTATCACTACTGCTATCCCTGTACTCGGTGCTTTGGCTCTTGGAGCACAAAGACTTATGCCAGCATTGCAACTTGCATATGGATCATTGAGCACAATAAAAGGTTCAAAAGTGTCATTGGTAGATGTTTTAGATTTGTTAGAGCAACCATTACCAAGTGACGCAAATATAACATTTGTATCACCTGTGGTATTTAAACAAAATATTAACTTAAATAATGTTAGTTTTCGTTATGCATCTGACGCACCATGGGTAGTTAAAGATATTAATCTCAATTTGATCAAAGGTAGTTGTATAGGTTTTATGGGGGTAACAGGTAGTGGCAAGAGCACTCTAATCGATATTATTATGGGGCTATTGCCACCTACAGTAGGAGGACTTGTCATTGATGGACAAGAAATCACTACAGCGAATCGACGTGCCTGGCAGTCCCATATTGCCCATGTGCCACAGAACATCTATCTCTCTGATAGTACTATCGAGGAAAATATCGCTTTTGGTTTACCTAAAGATCAGATTAACTTTAAGCGTGTTCAGCAAGCAGCACGTCAGGCACAGATTGCAGATTTAATTGAAGGTTGGCCGAAAAAATATCAGACATTTGTTGGCGAACGTGGAATACGGCTTTCTGGTGGCCAACGGCAACGCATAGGTATAGCCCGTGCTCTTTACAAACAGTCAGATGTTATTATCTTTGATGAAGCGACGAGTGCATTGGATAATGAAACAGAGCTAGCCGTGATGGAGGCAATTGAGTCTTTAGGGAGTGATTTGACTATCATAATTATTGCACATCGATTAACTACTTTGAAAAATTGTGATCAGATTATTGAAATGGGAAATAATAGCATTCTACGTGTTGGGAAGTATGATGAGCTGATTGATGCTTTTTATAAGAGAAAAACTTAATAGCAGTATTAAATAGTGAGAAGTTAACAATGACAAATTCTAAAATAGGTAATAAATGAAAAGGGCTCTCATTACAGGTGCGGATGGTTTTATCGGGTCACATCTGACAGAAATGCTTGTAGCTAAAGGATATAAGGTTAAGGCGCTTTCTCAGTATAATTCTTTTAACAACTGGGGTTGGCTAGAAGGTGTTAATTGCAAAGAACAAATCGAAGTGTTAACTGGCGATATACGTGACCCCCATTACTGTAAACATATTACAAAAGATGTAGATATCATTTTCCATCTGGCAGCACTTATTGCGATTCCTTATTCTTATGTAGCACCTGATAGTTATGTGGATACAAATATAAAAGGCACGCTGAATATTTGCCAAGCAGCCAAAGAAAATGGCGTTGCCCGTGTTATTCATACTTCAACGAGTGAAGTGTATGGTACTGCGCAATATGTCCCTATCGATGAAAATCACCCATTGCAACCTCAATCGCCTTATAGTGCAACTAAGATTGCTGCCGATGCGATGGCTATGAGCTTTTATAATGCTTTTGATTTACCTGTAACGATCGCAAGACCTTTTAATACTTATGGACCACGCCAATCAGCGCGTGCTGTAATCCCAACAATTATCACGCAAATCGCTACAGGTAAAAAAGAAATTAAGTTAGGAGATGTATCGCCTACTCGTGACTTTAATTATGTTGAAGATACTTGTCGTGGATTTATTATGCTTGCAGAGAGTGATGCGACCATTGGCGAGACAATTAATATTGGTTCCAATACAGAAATAAGTATTGGCGATACACTTCAATTAATTAAAGAATTAATGTCTAGCGATGTTACCTTTACGTATGATGAACAACGAAAACGACCAGAAAAGTCAGAGGTTTTCCGACTTTGGTGTGATAATAAAAAAATTGAAGAGTTAATAGGTTATAAGTCACAGATTGATATTCGAAATGGACTACAAAAGACTATTGATTGGATTACTCAAGCAGATAATCTGAAAATGTATAAAGCAGAAATTTATAATGTTTGATGGTTTTATTGACTTTGTTCGAGAAATTTATGGGACAAATGATTTTATACCATTACACGAACCTCGGTTTTCTGGCAATGAAAAAAAATATTTGATGGATACTATTGATTCTACATTTGTATCCAGCGTAGGTAAGTATGTTGATGATTTCGAATTAGCTGTTGCGGAATATACAGGTGCTAACTATGCTATTGCCACGGTAAATGGCACCGCTGCACTTCATACGGCATTAATTTTGGCCGGTGTGCAAAATAATGATGAAGTGATTACACAGTCGTTAACATTTGTCGCAACTTGTAATGCTATTCGTTATTGTAATGCAGAACCTGTATTTGTAGATGTAAGTAAAGAAACACTTGGGCTTTCAGCTGAAAGCATGTCTGCTTTTCTCGAAGAAAACTGTGAAGTGCGGAATGATGGTTATTGTTGGAATAAACGTTCTAATAAAACTGTTCGAGCGTGTATCCCTATGCATACCTTTGGATTTCCTGTTGAGTTAGATGCAATAAGTCAATTGTGCCATCGCTACAATATTACTTTAATAGAAGATGCTGCTGAGTCGCTTGGAAGTGTATATAAGGGACAACACACAGGAACGGTAGGAAAAATTTCTGCAATAAGTTTTAATGGAAATAAAATTATTACTACCGGTGGCGGTGGCATGTTGTTAACAAATGATAAAACTTTAGCAGAGAAAGCAAAACACATTACAACCACAGCTAAAGTTATGCATAAATGGTCTTTTGAACATGATGAAGTGGGATTTAACTATCGACTACCGAACCTAAATGCAGCCTTAGGATTGGCGCAGATGGAATTATTGCCAAAAATTTTAGAAGGAAAACGTATAGTTGCAGAAAAATACCAGGAATGGGGGGAGGTTAATGGCATTGAATTCATTAAAGAGCCTGAGCAGACAAAGGCTAACTACTGGTTAAACACCATTATAACCAAGGACTTATCTCAGCGAGATACGCTGTTGGAGCAGACAAACAATAATGGTGTAATGACTCGTCCTGCATGGACACCGATGCATAAATTACCAATGAATTTACAATGCCAGACAACTAAGTTAACTAATACTGATTGGTTACATCAACGGTTAGTGAGTGTGCCTAGTAGTTTGCCTCATGTTTTGTGACAGTTTTGTTGGGTAAAAGAAAAAATGAAATGGTTGTTGTTGGAACTGTTTACCCTGGTATTGAGAAATATATAAGTGATTATTTTTTGTCACTAAACAATCAAAGTATGAATGAATTTGATGTTCTTATTGCAAATGATGGTTTGAGTGAATTTGAGATAACATTAGATTCAAACAAGCATTTATGCAAGAGCTTAAATGTTAATGGAACTATTTCATCCAATAGAAGAAATGTTATTAGTCATGCAATTGAAATGGGATACAAGAAAATAGTATTTACAGATTGCGATGATACATTTGAACAAAACCGAATAGAAGTTTTATGTGAGCTTCTTGGTAGAAATGCAGTCGTAGTGAATGACCTTGATCTAACCAATGAAGATGGAATACAACAAACAACTAAATATTTTTCTCAACGATTTAATGATGCTGATAAAATTAATGAGAACATGATTCGTACCGGAAATATAATGGGTTTATCTAATACAGCTGTTTGTATTGAAGCTCTCAACGATATACCGGCCTTGATAGAAGGAGACTCTATTGCCTTTGATTGGTATTTATGGGCTTGCGTTTTTCAATCAGGAATTGATGCGCTCTTTACTAGTAAAACATCAACTAAATATCGAGTTTATGGCAAAAATACGGCAGGGCTGCCGCAGGTACTTAATGAAAGTAATGTTCGTAAAGGTATAGAGGTAAAGCAGCAGCATTATAAGTTAATGAGTAAGTTTAATCGTGTATATGATGAATTACACTGTGAATTTGAAGAGCTAAGTGGTAAATGGAAAAATAAGACTTGGCGAAATGAGTATATTAACGCACTAAAAGATAATTTTATTGGAAATCACATGTGGTGGGAAAATATACGGCCGCCATCAGAGGTAGGATTAGTATGAAAGTTAAGCTGACGCAGGAACGCAATGTAGGAATAGGGGAAAAGCCTTATATCATTGCTGAATTAGGTTCCAATCATAATGGTGATATGGAGCTTGCGAAAAAGCTTATTGATGCAGCAAAAGAAGCAGGTGCGGATTGTGTGAAGTTTCAATCTTGGTCAAAAGATACTATTTTCTCACGGAAAACTTATGAGGATAATATATTTTTAACTGATGATTATCGAGATAGAAATGATTACACGCTTGAGACAATAGTTGATGAATATTCAATTTCTTCGCAAGAATTATTGGATATGAAAATATATGCTGATGAAGTAGGGATTGACTGTACTTCAACGCCATTTTCAAAAGATGAAGTGGATTTTTTAGTCAATGATTTGGAGGCAGATTTTATTAAGGTTGCCTCGATGGATCTTAATAATTATCCTTTGCTTAAGTATATGGCTGCAAAAGGTAAACCAATGCTTCTATCTACAGGCTTAAGTAATTTGTCCGAGATTGATACTGCAATACGGACAATAGAACAAGCTGGTAATTATAAAATAGTTATACTTCACTGCGTTTCCCTTTATCCTCCTGAAGATACGCAAGTTAACTTACGTAATATGGATACTTTACTACAAGCATATTCATATCCAGTTGGATTCTCCGATCATACTCTTGATACCTGTGTCCCTCTGGCTGCTGTTGCAAGAGGAGCATGTGTTATTGAGAAACATTTTACTTTAGACAAAGATATGGAAGGGTGGGATCACAAGGTATCAGCAACACCAGATGAAATGAAAAGACTTGTGGGTGATGCTAAACGAATATATAACGCTCTAGGAACCGGTCGGATTGATTGCGTAGAGAATGATGATCGTATAGGAGCTTTTCGTCGTAGTATCGTTGCCGCACAAGAGATTATTGCGGGGCAGGTGATTACAGAAGATATGATTGATTTCAAGCGACCTGGAACAGGTATGCCACCAAAGGCAGCGATGTACATAATTGGTAAACAGGCAAAACGTAATATTGCATTTGATGAAATTATTGAGTTTGAAGATTTCTAATTTATATGTCAAAAAATATAGATACTGATTTTAAGAAGCCAATCATTATTTTAGGCGCTGGTGGACATGCAAAGGTTTTAATTGAAGCAATACGCCAATCTGTCCATGAAATAATCGGTCTTACTGATCCTGTTATGGCTGAGTCTTCACGTTTTTTAGGCATAAAGGTACTTGGTCATGATGATGTAGTCTTTAACTATTCAACGAGTGAGGTGGAATTAGTTAATGGTATTGGCGCTATGCCGGGTAGTAAATTGCGGCATGAATTGAATGAACGTATGGAAAAGAAAGGCTTTCAGTTTGCAAAAGTTATTCACCCTTCCGCAATGATTGCTAGTGATGTAGAGATCGGTAGTGGTGCACAAATAATGGCAGGTGTAGTGATCCAGCCAGGTGTAAGAATAGGTCGATCTTGCATAATTAATACTGGTTCCATTCTAGATCATGATTGTGTTATTCATGACGATTGTCATTTAGCACCTGGAGTAACACTTAGCGGAAATGTTGATATTGGCGAACGAACTCACATTGGTACGGGAACTTCGGTTATTCAAGGGATTACTATTGGGCATGATTGTATTATTGCAGCGGGATCTATTATCCATCATAAGATACCTTCAAATACTAAATACATTCAATTTCGTAAAGAGCAGCTAGAGGAGCAAGTTTAAACGTGTTAGCAATTATTCCAGCGCGTGGTGGTAGTAAAGGTTTACCAGGTAAAAATATCAAACCTTTGAATGGTTCACCATTGATTTGTCATACGATTAAAGCGGCTTTGGCAGCAAAATCTATATCTCGAGTAATCGTAACAACTGATGATGAATCTATTGCAGAAGTCGCTATTGAATGTGGTGCTGAGGTTCCATTTATGCGTCCAGCTGATCTTGCACAAGATGACTCAATGGTAATGGACACATACTTTTATGTGACTGATAAAATTGCAGAAGAAACTGGTAAGCCTGTAGATTCTTTTGTTGCCTTGTTACCAACTGTTCCACTAAGAATCTCTGATGATATTGATAATGCTGTTAAGATATTTCATGACAACAATGCTGACTCTGTGATTAGTGTGACGGAGTCACCAGTTCCAATAGAATGGTATAGAAAAATTAATAGTGAAGGTGTGCTGTGTGATTATTTGCCAGAGTTCAATGCAGTAAAGAATCGTCAGGAATTGGAACAAACGTATGTGCCTAATGGTGCTATTTATGTTTTTCGTACGGAAAATTTACGAGAGACACGTCAATATTATATGGATAAAACATTTCCATACATTATGCCTCGTGAACGCTCCGCTGATATTGATGAGTTATTAGATTTTGAGTGGGCTGAGTTTCTATTAGGTAAACAAGCCGACTCAAATGGCTGAATGTTATAAAGCGGCTGTAATCGGCCTGGGACGAATAGGTTCTTCTTATCCTTCTGGTGATATTCCACGAACACATGCTGGAGCATATTCAAATAACCCAAGAACAGAGATCATTGCTGGCGTTGATTCAGACGAAAAGGCTCGAAATGATTTTTCACTAAAATGGGGAAAAGATATTCCCGTATTTTCAACAGTGAAAGAGATGCTCGCTCACATTCACCCTGATATTGTTAGTGTTTGTGTTCCGCCTCCTTATTTAGCTAATATTATTGCAGAATTTTCACAGCAGTCGCCTAAATTATTCTTTCTTGAAAAACCCGTGGTTGTTGAACCTGATAACTCTAAAAACCTGTTAAAAGAAATAAATAATGTACCCACTGCAGTAAACTATCATCGTTGCTGGGACCCGGCTCATAATCGTTTTTTTGAACATGTGCTTAAGTCAGAACGTGTAATATCTATTCATGTGATGTATGCCAAAGGGATGTTTAACTATGCAAGTCATATAATTGCATTGCTTATTCGATATTTTGGTCCAGTAGGTAATGTTACAAGCATTCCAGTAAATACTCATAATAAAAGAAACCCAGATCCATCCTTGAGTTTTGTTTTGAAGTTTGAAAATGGAATTCATGCTGTTTTTCAAGGTTTTGATGAGATACCTTTTGATCTACTTGAAATGGATATTATGACTACTTCTGGTTTGTTTTCGCTTAAATCAGCAGGGTGTAGAAGACGGCAAGAGTTACCTAAACGTGATGCATTCTACCCAAATTACACTCAATTGATAGATGTTCCTTATACAGAAATGGATGGACAAGTAGAAGGGGTAAGTCAGGCTGTTGATAATATTGTAGGCTTTCTGGATGGTATTGAGGAGAAATTATCCTGTGATTTATCATTGGCCCTGGATGTGTTTGATGTAATGTGGCGAGTGAAAGAATCTTTAAATTCGGAGAAAAAATGACTAAACCAGCGATATTAGGTGGAGACCCGGTAAACACAAAAGTTTTCCCACCCTATAACACAATAGGTGATGAAGAAAAAAAAGCTGTTATGGAAGTTTTGGAGAGTGGAGAGCTTTCTGGATTCATAGCTGCAGCCATACCTGAATTTAATGGTGGCCCTAAAGTTAAAGCATTAGAACAAGCCTTTTGTGGGTATTTTGATACTAAGCATGCAGTATCAGTTAATTCAGCAACGAGTGGTATCTACTGTATGCTTATGGCAATGGGTGTTGGTCCAGGAGATGAGGTAATTACTTCACCTTACACTATGCATGCAACGGCATCGAGTATATTGCAATGTGGAGCTGTTCCAATATTTGCAGATATTGAAGAGGATACTTTTGGTTTGGATCCAGTATCTGTTAAAAAAAATATTACTGAAAATACCAAAGGTATTCTTGCTGTTAATATTTTTGGTCACGCTGCTATGCTGAACGAGTTAAAAGATGTTGCTGATCAAAATGATCTTTGGTTACTGGAAGACAATGCGCAGGCACCAGCAGGTATTATCGAAGGTGGTAAATTTACCGCCACAGTAGGCAAAGCTGGTGTATTTAGTTTTAATCGTCATAAAACCATGCAAAGTGGTGAGGGCGGTGTAGTTATCACTGATGATGACTCCATTGCTCAAAAAATGAGGTTAGTTCGCAATCATGGAGAAGCGGTTGTTGATGCAATGGAGATTGAGGATATTGCTAATACCATTGGACAAAATTTAAGAATGACGGAAATGGAAGCAGCTGTTGCTTTATGTCAATTCCGTAAACTCGATGCACTAAATGCATCTCGAATTAAATTGGCAGAGCGCTTAACCGAAGGATTAAAGGATATAGCGGGGATTACTCCACCTGCTGTAAGAAATGATTGTAAACATGTCTATTATTTTTATGTAATGAAATACGATGCTAATAAAACAGGATTGTCTCGCGATAAATTTGTTAAAGCAGTGAATGCTGAAGGCTATTATATTCGGGAAGGTTATTTAAGACCTATATATCTAGAGCCGATGTTTACACAAAAAATCTGTTTTGGTAAAGGTGGTTATCCTTTTACAGCCAATAACCGTAATAATGAAATAGTCTATGCTCGAGGTTTATGTCCTGTCTGCGAAAAATTAAATGATGAAAAAATTGTACTGACAAACATTATCTACCCTCCACTGACAGAACAAGATATGGACGGATTTATTTCTGCTATTAAGAAAGTGATTACTTATAGTGTAGAGATTGAGAACCATCCAGATTTATGATTCTGTTTGTGACAGGTCAGTATGCTGGCGCACAGTATATTCACCCATTATTGGAGAAATGGTCAGTTTCAAATTCTCCTAACTGGAGTTTGGTAGCAACTGGTGCATCGCGCAAATATTGGGATGATGCTCAAGTCAGTTATAATTTGGTTGAAACACCCTTGATAAACAACGTTGCTAAGTGTATCGATGAATTAAAGCCTTCGCTCATAATTGTTTCTGCATCGGCAAATATTCATCTTGAAGGTTTGTTTATAGCAAATGCAAAAAAGAGAGGAATAACTACAGCTAGCTTTATCGATATATGGGCAAATTATCTGATGCGTTTCAAGCATAGTGGTGAATTAATATTTCCAGATAGTGTTTTTGCAATTGATGAAAAATGTGCTGAGGAAATGATTGTCGATGGAATTCCTCAGGATATTATCAGAGTAATTGGTCAGCCTTACCTGGAAAAAATCACTAAAAATACACCTAGGCTTGGTACTACTACCCTATTAACAAGTCAGCCAATAAAAAAATATTTAGGCAACAGTCTAGGATACGATGAAGCAGATTTTTGGAAAATTTGTTTAGATGCAATTAAAAAAACGAGGAGGGGGGATGTCCTGGCAACTCGGCACCCCGATGAAGATAGCTATACTGACAGGCAAGCTAATTCAAATATTATCTGGTCAGCGGGACAGGGAATAGACGATGTTGCTGATAGCCATACTGTGATAGGAATGTTTTCAATGCAGATGATGGTTGGGTATTTGTGGGGACGAAAGGTGGCAAGCATTCAGCCTCACCTCCGTGAAAATGACCCATCACCACTGTCTCGCTGGGGTCTGATTCCATTATTAGAACAAGTTGATGAGTTAGTGCAATTTCTTAGCGAGGAAAGAGCACCAAACGTTAATCAGGAATTAAAAGGTAATCTTGCTGGCAGTCTTGAAAGACTAGAGATATTTTGCGAAAAATATCATTGAGCATATCAGGTAAAATCTATCGAGTGCTAACGTCTGGTTGGTATCTTATATTACAAGTATTTTTATAGTATTAAAGGTTAATAAAATGAGTAAAAAGAAAGGATGTGTCCATTTTGTCCATGCTGTCGATACTGAAGGCCCACTTTACGAGAGTCTGGACGAGATTTTTAAGCGTGTAAAAGAATACTATGGTGTAG
The DNA here is from genome assembly GCA_964472945.1 of uncultured Methylomarinum sp. GTDB lineage: Bacteria > Pseudomonadota > Gammaproteobacteria > Methylococcales > Methylomonadaceae > QPIN01. The sequence goes on from CAYYNM010000002.1 coordinate 14,294, forward strand.
ACGTAGAAGCCTCCGAAGAAAACCTTAATAAACTGCAAAACAAGGAAATCGATTGCGGGAATTTTACTGATGCGATAGCGGAAATGCTACAGCCCGATCAAATTACATTTAATGGTACTTGGGATAAAGTATATGAAATGATGGATGGGTTGATGGCTGATGAGTTTAGATATCAGCTGCCAGATATGGATGGTAACGGCTATTCTTTTAGTTGGTTTTGTGTTGACCATGTAGGGTATAACAATAATCCAAGAAGAAGAACTATGGGGTTTCATGGCATACATGAGGAGTATCTCAGAATACTGAAAAAGTATAATTGCTCTGCAGACAGGATTTATTGGCATTATCACCCCATGAGTTTTTCAATGGATGCGCACCGATCTGGTAATAATTTCAATTTCACAAATTTGCATAATGAAATACTGACGCGAAGAATTATAGACCACTCCTGGTTTCCCGCAGCCTTCCGTCCCACATCATCAATTCGTATGGATGGTAATGTTTGGCTTGAACAATGGATACCGTTTGAGTTGGGCAACATGAATGTCGATGACCATGAAGATCTGATTAACAACCAAAGATTAACTGGTGTGTATGGCTTAGATAATGACTGTCGGGGAGCACCAACAGATTGGTCTATTTACAACCCCGATGTGCGTGACTATAGAAAACAAGGCAGTTTGAAAAGGTACATTGGTCGATGCTTAAACGTGAAATCTTATTGCCTTGAAATCAATGAGAGAGAAATGAAAAAAGCCTTTGATAAGGCTGCGTCAGGAGAAGATGTACTTGTTTCTGTAACGAATCATGACTTTAGGGATATGGTCGCGGAAACAAATGAGTTTATAGACCTGGTGAAGACTGTCTCAAAACAATATCCGGATGTTGGCTTTAAGTGGAGTAATGCTGTAAGTGCATTCAGGCATGCGGTTGGTATGGAGAAACAGGAAGCGGTAGCACTTTCTTTCTCTATGCCGGAAAACGTTTTGCACGTAAAAAGCGACAAACAAATCTGGGGTCCTCAACCTTTTCTGGCAATCAAGACCAGGGAAGGAAAATATTATACTGATAATTTTATTAACGACGATGAGTATAATTGGCGATATTCATTCGATTCCTGGACTATAGAATTAGATGCCATTCAGGCGATAGGTGTTGCAACGAATGATCTGGCAGGAAATTCAGTAGTCTACGTTAATAATATTGCAGATCAAACAGGTGAGTGGAAGCCCGCTGTTTATAATAATAAGGATTGGTAAATTAAATTGACTACAACCACCCCTATATTTATTACAGGTCTTTATCGATCTGGTACCAGTTTGTTATCGAGAGTGCTAAACGCACATCCTAAATTATCAATTACCTTTGATAATGTGCATTTTATGCGGTTCTGTAATAATAAGTTTGACCCACTTAATACTGAAAATATATCGAAGCTTCTCGATGATGTCTCAGAGCGAGTGCTTGAACGTAGCAAGATTCAACTGGATAAAAAATCAGTTATATCAGAATTGAGTAGGTTGGACAAAGTCAACTATGCTGATATTTACGACCTCATAATGAAGGACTGTTTCCTGCGTGAGACTGGAAAAGAAATATGGGGAGAAAAAACAAATGTGGCATGGGGTGCAATACCGGACTTTATAAGTATGTTTCCCAATGGGAAGTGTATCTTTTTGGTAAGGGATCCCAGGGATGTTTTGTGCTCATTTAAAAGGATGACCACCAATCCCTGGCCAGACTATCTCGATGGGATATTCGCTTCTTTAGGGGCATTTCAACAGGCGTCACGCCTGGCTAATCGTCTCTCAAAGGATTCTTTGTATATTGTTAAGTATGAAGACTTTGTCGTAGAGCCAGAGAAACATTCCCGAGAAATGTGTTCTTTTATTGGTGTTGAGTACGATGATGTGATGCTGGACACCAGCACTTACATTGATGTGGATGGTGAAAAGTGGTCTGCTAATACCAGTTATTCAGAAAAAATAGTCAATATCTCTCCTGCGTCCGTTGGTAGATGGAAAAAGAATATTCTAAAAGAGGAGCTTTCTCTTCTGGAAATGATCCTAAAAGAGGAAATGGAGTCATACGGATATGAATTGTCCGGAAATACTTTTACCAATGATGATTATTTAAAATCTTTTGAAATGCTTAGGGCATCTCCGACATTAATGTCCAGGTTTGAGTTCTGGCTTAAAGAAAAACGAGGGATTGATACATATCCAAATAATCCAGGCTGGCAACCACAAACTGTAAAATTAAACTGATAGCACTAGGTAGAATTGGTAATGAAAATTGTATTGTTGACGAAGCATAATATTTATCATGGCAGAGAATATATGTCTGCACTGATCAAAAATAATATTCGATTCGACGTAATTTCAATTGATCCCGATAGTGAATGTAGTGATATTGAGGATATAAGAACAAATTACAGATGGAAACCAGAGTCACTGGAAAATATGATTGATAGTGTGGACAATCACTATGTTTTTGAATCATTAACTGACCCGGATTTCCAAAGACACATGGATGTGAGTGGTTATGAGGTAGGAATTCAAGGTGGTGGCCTTGGTATCCTTAAAGATAATGTGATTAGTAATTTTAAACTGGGATTATTGAACTTTCATCCCGGTGACTTACCTGCATATCGAGGTAGCTCTGCCCCGGAGTGGCAACTATTTGAAGGAAAAGAAGTGGTCGCAACGTGTCATTTAATTGATGCTGGGATTGACTCCGGCGATATTGTAGGAAAGAAAAATCTCCAGTTGGATTATTCAGACTACTACTCGATGAGAGCGGGTATTTATCCGGAAATGGCTTTATATCTTGTCGAGATAATACTGCAGATTATTTTGGATAATGGAATTAATTCGTTGCAAGAACAGGATGAAGATAACTCGGTGTATAGAAATTATATCGGTGATGATGCTATCGAAGAGTTAAAGGAAAGGATGGAGCAGGGGGATATTTTTAAACATAATGTTTTATAAAATTACAGGTATAGCATATGAGTGAAGATTTGAATTATGGCAAACCGCCAATCGATGGCGTTCGGTATTGCGCCAGGTGTTGTTTTCCCGAAACGGTTGAAGGTATTGAGTTTGACGAAATGGGCATATGTCGTTCATGTCAGTCCTCTGAACAAAAAATTCACATCAACTGGAAAGAGAAAGAAAAAGAGCTTGGAGAAATAATCAAGCATGCTAAAGAAAAATCAGGCGATAACTATGATTGTGTGATACCCATAAGCGGTGGTAAGGACAGCACATTTCAGCTCTACGTGCTTACCCAGATATATGGCATGAACCCACTGGCAGTGACATTCAATCATAATTGGCTTAGCAAAACCGGTTTTTATAACCTTATGAATTGTTTGGAAGAGTTTGATGTCGACCATATAATGTATACACCAAAAAGAAGCACGATAAGTCGTTTAGCAAAGAAATCAATTGAGGAAATCGGTGATTCATGCTGGCATTGTCATGCAGGTATTGGTGCGTTTCCACTACATATTGCACAAAAATTCAGAATACCTCTGTTGATCTGGGGTGAGTCAATTGCGGATTCATCTGGTAAAGCGACTTATGAAGATTCTAAGTTCAAGTTTGATAGAGACTATTTTACAAAAGTTTCTGCTAAGGTTCGCCCGGAACAAATGACTTGCGGTAACTCATCATTGTCAATGAAAGAACTTCATATGTTTGAGCCACCAACGGCTGATGAGTTGGAAGAGGCGGGTGTTTGGGGTATGCATTTAGGTGATTATATATTTTGGGACGATGAGCGCCAAACAGAGTTTGTGAAAAAACATTTTGGGTGGCGAGAAGTAGAGATGGAAGGTACCTATAAAAGGTATAAAGGAGTCGAATGCATCATGCAGGGGGTACATGATTTCATGTGTTACCTCAAACGAGGTTATGCGCGTACAACCTGGCAGGCAAGTTTAGATGTCAGGAATGGCCTGATGACCAGGCAGGAAGCATTTGAATTAATAAAAAAACATGATAAAGAAGTACCTGAAGCATTGGATTATTTTCTGGAAATTGCTGATATGGAAGAGAGTGAATTTTACGATATGATAAATAAATTAAAAGTGGAGGGTGTAAAAGGGATAGAGTTACCGACATCGCACCGCCAATCAGCTTTGGAAGAAACCAAGAGAAAACCTTTTGTGCGGCAACTAATTGATGAGTTAAGGCCTTCTAATGACGACTAATAAATCAAAAAGTTTATTTTACGACTACAATATTGAACAGTTACATTCTTTAATTAAGAGTAAAGAGTTACGTTACCGTGATCTTGTAGAAGAATGTATTAACAGAACGAAGGAAGTAGACCCTAAATATCACGTCTGGGCATCTTTTGATGAAGATGATTTCCTGAGTCAGGTTGATGACAATATGACTCTTACAGGAAGAGATTATGATATGTCAGGTATTCCTGTGGCTGTTAAGGATATATTTAATACAATAACGCTGCCAACGCAGATGGGAAGTCCGTTATGGAAAGGTTTTACAGCAGGAAATGATGCTCGAGTTGTTCATACCTTAAAAGAGGCCGGTGCACTTATTGCTGGTAAAACTGTCACTGCCGAATTTGCTGTTCATGCTTTGAATGAAACCTTAAACCCACATGATATTTCACTCACTCCAGGCACATCCTCCAGTGGTTCCGTAGTTTCTATTGCAATGGGTGTTTGTCCAGTGGCGCTTGGAACTCAAACAGCCGGTTCAATTGTTCGTCCAGCTAGTTTTACGGGTGTCTATGGGTTTAAACCGTCATTTGGACTTGTGCCAAGAACAGGCATACTCAAAACTACGGATAGTCTTGATTCAGTAGGCTTTTTTACTATCCATTATAAAGATATTTTAAGGGTTTTTGAGGCAGTTAGGGTAAGGGGTAAAAATTACCCAATCAGTAATGCTGCCCTCTATGACGCGCAGCGACAGAATAAAGATAAATCAAGACCATGGCGAGTTGCATTTTTCAAGACCTGCACCTGGGGTGACGCAGCGGACTATGCAAAAGAAAATATGGAGCATTATATAAACAAACTTGCAAACCTGAATGATGTAGAAGTAGTAGAAGTAGAGTTGCCAAAAGAATTTGAAAGAATTCATGATCTGCATTTGACGATATACAGGAAAGCACTTTCATATTATTTCAGTAAAGAATATAAAACATTTGACAAGATGTCAGACAAAATGGTCGATTTGATTGAACAAGGAGTGAAAATATCACCGGCAGAATATTACGATGCGATTCGTGATCAGGATGCTCTTTGTAATTCAATGGATGAAATGATGAAAAAATATGATGTGTTAATTTCTCTATCGACTGCTGGTGTTGCACCACCTAGAGAAATTGAAGAGATGCCTGATCCTGCATTGATCTGGAATACACTGCAATTACCCGTTGTAGCAGTTCCCGGATTTGTCAATGAAAATAATTTGCCTTACGGCTTTCAGGTGTGCAGCAGAAAATACAATGACTACTTGTTGTTAAATTTCCTCGATTATTTGCGCGAAAATGACATGATTCCGGAAAAGATGAATCCGGTTTTATCTTAATGCTATATAACTTTAGAAATGACAGGGATTATAAAATATGAGTTCTGAGTACAGTAAAATTAAGCCAATTCAGCAACTGGATGATGTGCTGTCAACTTTGGATTCTCTATTCGACGAATTCGAAAAAAAGAATCCTGAAAAAACACAGGTAAGCTGTCCATTCTGTAATGCTGATGAATCAGTTAAAGCTTTTTCATATAAAAATTGTGACTATCGTAAATGTTCTAATTGTGAATCTGTTTATTTGTCACCACGAGTCACTGAAGAATGGTTGGGTGAATATTATTCTTTCATGCAGGAACGGTTTGCTTTTGAAATGCCGGAATCAAATCGACAGTCTAGAATTGATAACCTGATGAAACCACGTTGGGAGCTTTTATATAACAAATTTAAACCCTTTATTAAAAGTTTGCCTGTGAAGCGTTATATGGAAGTGGGGCCGGGTGTGGGGTATTTCACTGAAGTGGCACAAATGAACAATTGTGCAGATGAATACATACTAATTGAGCCAGATGTTCATTGTCAGGAACAATTAAAAAAACTCGGTGGCAACACTAAAATTTATGACTGCATACTTGAGAATGTCGATGCAGCTGAGTGCGGTAAGGTCGATATCATATTTATTAATAGCGTTATTGAGCATCCATTTTCAATTAATAACTTTTTTGCCAAGCTAAATGAGTTATTGAGTGATAATGGAATAATCGTGCTTGTTGATATGCACTGCAAGGGTCTTGATATTGAGGTTCTGAAAGAAAATACGCCAAATGTTAATGTCTATAGTATTTTGCAAATTGCTTCTATTAATGGTATTGAAACAATGTGCAAGAATAATGGATTTGAAATGAAGGATGTGTTTTCTATTGGTAAAATGGATATTGATATTATTTATGAGTACGCTAAGAGTCTGGATGATGAACATCCGCTAAAAGGATTTGAGAATGTTTTCGGTGGTGCTTTGGTTCGGCAAGAAATCCAGGATGTTTTATCAAAACATTTACTTACCGGTTATAATGGTTATATATTTCAAAAATCTAGTAATAGTTAGTTGATGTTGAGTAAAAGAATCATAACCAGTGGTTTCGGTGAAGAGCGACTGTTAGTTATAAATTACTTGTACGAAAAACATAACTGGAATTCTGTATTAAACTTTTTATGAGGTTTATGAAAATTATTATGAGAATAATATACAAAGTGGCCCATATATGAAAAATCATGAATTATATATGATCTCAGAGGATGAGAATATTCGGGATGCTATAAAGAAAATGGATGTTGAGCAACTGGATTTGTTGGTTGTTGTAAAACAAGACGCAACTGTAACTGGTGTTTTTACTAGTGGTGATTTTAGAAATGCAGTACTAAAGGGAATAGATATAAATAACAAAGTTTCTACTATCGCAAACAAAAACTTTTTAAGTCTTGGTGAAAATTACTCATTTGATGAGGCTTCAGAATTATTTGAAGATGAATACGTGGTTGTAGTTCCAGTCCTTCAAAATGATAAGCTAATTGATGTGGTGCATCGGAAAAAATTCCATGGAAGTGATGGTGGCAACTTTAAACTTCTGGAAAAAAAACTGGCAACTGTCATCATGGCTGGTGGTAAAGGTACTCGGCTTGACCCTTTTACTAGAATTTTGCCAAAACCCCTTTTGCCACTCGGCGATGATCCTGTAATTAAAGTTATCATGGACGAATTTATATCGCATGGTTTAGAAAATTTTTTTATTACCTTGAAAGATAAAGCAAAAATGATTAAAGCATATTTCCATGACCATGACATGGGATATAAAATCAACTATATTGATGAAGAAAAACCGTTGGGGACAGCTGGTTCTTTGAAGTTGATGGAAGATGTACTAGATGATGTATTTTTTGTCTCTAACTGCGATATTATTATTAAAAGCGATTATGCGGAGATTTTGTCTTTTCATAATAAAGGTGAATATTCGATCACTTTGGTAGGGGCAATGAAGCAATATTCTGTTCCCTACGGTGTTTGTGACATAGAAAAAGACGGAAAGTTAAAATCATTTATAGAAAAGCCGGAATTTGATTATCTTGTTAATACAGGTTTGTATGTGATTGCCCCTTCAGTGATTAAACTGATTCCAGAAGATACGTATTTTGATATGACTGACCTTTTAAAAGCCCTGATGGATAAGGGAGAGAGAATTGGTGTCTACCCTGTTTCTGAAAAATCATGGGTTGATGTTGGTCAATGGGAAGAATTTAATAATGCATTGAATGATATTCGATTTATTTAATTGGCATTATCAAATACTAATAGTTAAAATAAATGTTTCTCCCTTTTTTATGACGATATATTCTGAATAATATTCCTTTTGGAGTTCAGTTATTTTCATGAGAATATCAGGGCTATTCTCTTATTGATTTTCCTGATTCTTTATCTAAAGAAGGTTTCATTCCAAGACAATCATGTAACCCTATAATAAGCGAGATTAACCTTTAGCGAGTATATTATGAAGAAGATATTAGTAGAGCGTTTTCCTTCTATAGCAATTGACATATTTCAACAACAACTAAAAAACTTAATAGATATTAAGATTGTTGTATATAATGGCGAAAAAATTGCTGTAAATCAAAATATTGAACTTTTAAATTCTTTATCAATTTCAAAAGGTATTGGTATCGATTCTTGTCCTTGGTCTATAGGCTATATTGAGCAGAGATATTTTAGTGCGCATGAAGGTGTTTTTTTAAGTATTCTTTCTCGCTATGATATATATAAAAAAGCATTTACAACAGAAGAGATGTTAGATCACTACTATCGTCTAGTTAACTTCTGGATAAATAAAACAAAAAATATAGACGCTGTCTTTTCACTTGATATACCGCATGTACCTAGTTCTTTTGCACTATACTTGGTGACAAAGTTTTTAAAAATTCCATTTATCTATATTGATTCTGCTCTTGTTTATAATAAATTACAGTATTTAGGATGTTCTTTTAAACATAGAATGCTTTTAGCTGAAAATGAGCAGTTAACAGCAAAAGAATTTTTGACTGCTCATTATGATTTTTATACGGAGTATAATTCAGCTGATCAAGGCGTTGTTTCTAAATATGTCACATACTTAGAAAGTAGAGTAGAACGGTTATGGTGGAGTATGTTAGTTCAAGATATTAATAGTAGTTTACCAATTTCCATTAAATCTATATTTAATGGAAATATAAAGTTAAGGGGTTTATACACGACAGAGCTAGGTTGGAAGATATCACGCAGAAGGTGGGATGACCCAAGATCTGGATTTTTACGCCCCTTTCTTTTTTTTGCAAAGTTACAAGAAAGAATAAAAATTTTATTTTCAAAAATAAGATATAGAAGGCTCTGTACAAACCATAAAAAACTCAATTCCTATATACTTTTTGCAGCAACAACGGAACCAGAATGTGCAACTTTACCTACTGCATTAGGTGGAAGGTCTATTGCAATAGCATTAAGAAGAATTGTTGAGGCGTTACCAGATGGTTGTACAGTCCTTTATAAAGGGCACCCAGGCCAGTTTGAACAGCAAGTATTATTTACAACAGAATGGAAAAGTAAATATTATTATGAGGACTTACAAAAGATAGGTAAAATAATCTTTGTAAGGGATGATATACCTACGAAAGACTTGATTGAAGGCTCTATTGGTGTTGCTACAATTAATGGAACAATTGGGCTAGAGGCTTTGATGGGAGGAAGGCGTTGTATTACATTTGCTCCGCAGTGGTATGATGATTTTGATGGCTTACACTGTGTAAAATCTGGCAGTGATATTTCAGATGCTGTAAAATTAATGCTAGATAAAGTTTCTCCTAATCCGCAACCTAATCAGATTAAGTTTTCAAAACATTTTGTTGATATGGACGGTTATAATAATGCTACTTATACTAAAGAGGATTTTGAGAAAATATGTGCTGGTATGTGGGGAGCATATAATGATTTTTTAGAAATTGATGATAGAAAATGGGAAGTATGATTATTGTCTAAAGAATTACTGGATAGAAAAAAAGACGCATGAATTTCGTTGATGATTGTAGAAGTAATGTTTTTTGTAATGATCGAAAAGTTTTTTTCAGAAGTAGTTGCAATTAACTTAAAAGTTCCCTGAATTGTTGGTTTATTCTTATTTAGAATAAATTTTATTGGCGTTTTCTTGAAGTCTCTTTTGAATAGAATGGGCAAATTATCTAGGACAGTCCCTAGTATTAATATCAAATTTTGAAACGAGTGTAATAGGCAGTCTATCTTGTACTAATTTCTTTAATTTATACCTTTGTCAAATTTAAGCTCCTATTTATATAATTGGTCGATAATAGTAATGTGATGGAAAATTTCATAATAATTTAATACTTTTGTATTGTGATTTAGAATTATAAAACGTTATTTTAAATTCTATAAAACTATTGTTATTAAATTAATATAATACTTCACATCTCATACATTTGTTTACATCTGGAGTAGGCATTGAGTAATAAAATTGAATCTACGTTTCACGAATCCATAGCAGTTAAGCAGAAGTGCATTGACATGGGTTTTAATGTTTTAGAAAAAATGGGAAATGAAATTACTGAGCTTTTACAAGTTGGCGGTAAAATCATGTTATGCGGCAATGGTGGTTCAGCCGCTGATGCACAACACCTAGCTGCTGAAATGCTTGTTCGATTACGTCCAAAGAATAACCGTGAAGGCATTCCCGCAATTGCTTTGGCACAGGATACTTCTACGATTACTGCATGCGGTAATGATTTTGGTTACGATGTGCTTTTTGAGCGCATGGTGACCACATTAGGAAATGAAGGGGATTGTCTCATTGCAATTACCACATCAGGTAATTCTATAAATGTCATCAAAGCTATGCAAGCTGCAAGACATATAGGTATTAAAGTTTATGGTTTCCTGGGAGCAAGGGGTGGCGAAGCCTTACAGTATTGTGATGATGCTTTTGTTGTTCCAAGTGATAACACGGGTAGGATTCAGGAGTCACATATCACCGCTGGCCATGCCCTAATGGAATGCATCGAAGATAGTTTAATAGAAAATGGCTATCTTCATCTTCAGAGTCATAACTCGAAATGAATAATATGCAAAGTACAGTAATAAGCATTGATGATATTGATGTGATTTTTTTTGATTTTGATGGTGTCTTAACAAATAATCTTGTGCATTTAGATCAAGATGGTAAAGAATGGGTAAGCTGTAGTCGAGCAGACGGATTAGCTTTCGACGTATTACGCAAACTAAATAAACCCGTATATATTCTTTCGACAGAAAAAAACTCAGTAGTAACAGCTAGAGCTAACAAGCTCAAAATACCTGCAATACAAGGTGTTGAGAATAAGGCTGAAAAAATTAAAGTCTTGGTGAGTGAGATGAAGTTTGACCTTACTAAGGTGCTTTATGTTGGTAACGATTTGAATGACTTTCAGGCGATGGAGCTGTGCGGTTATACCGCTTGTCCATCTGATAGTCATGAAAAAATAAAAGAAATTTCATCTTTTGTGCTCGGTACTATGGGCGGAAAAGGTGTTGTTCGTGAATTACTGGAAAATGTTCTTAAGTTGAATTTTATTCAAATACTTTATCCATAATTAAATTTAGAGAGGAAAGCTATGTCTATATTTATAGTTGCAGAAATTGGAATTAACCATAATGGTGATATGTCAATCTGTAAAGAATTAATTGATGTTGCATCAGACACGGGTTGTGATGCTGTTAAATTTCAAAAAAGAGATATCGACCAGGTATACACTCAAGATTTTCTTGATTCATCAAGAGAAAGTCCATGGGGAACAACTCAACGTGAACAGAAAGCGGGACTTGAGTTTACAGCTGATCAATATAATGAGATAGCTGACTACTGTAAAAGTAAAAAACTTGAATGGTTTGCTTCTGCTTGGGATACTAATAGCCAGAAATTTTTACAACAGTTCAATTGTAAATTTAATAAAGTCGCTTCAGCTATGATTGTTCATGAAGAATTACTGAAGATGATTGCGCAAGAAAAGAAACACACTTTTATTTCAACGGGTATGACCACATACGAAGAAATCCAAACTGCTGTTGATATTTTTAGAGCTGCAGACTGTCCATTTGAATTAATGCATACAGTTTCTACTTATCCTATGAAGGATGAAGATGCCAATCTCAATATGATTAATACGCTAAGAGATAAATATCAGTGTGATGTTGGTTACAGTGGGCATGAGGTCGGTCTTGCAGTTTCTTATGCGGCTTCCGCCTTGGGAATTACATCACTTGAACGTCATATCACTGTTAATCGTGCAATGTATGGTTCTGATCAGTCAGCTTCTGTCGAGCCTGCAGGTATTCGCCAACTAGTGGGAGCCGTTAGAAAAATCGAAAAAGCAATGGGAGATGGTGTTAAAAAAGTGATTGATGCAGAAACACCCATTGCTCAAAAATTACGTGAGCACCTAGCTTGGCAAGGTAGTTAATCGTTCATTCTACAAGGTAAGCGAAGTGAAAAATATATTTGGTGTAATGCAAGGTAGGCTTGTTCCGAAATACCAAGGAAGATACCAAGCCCACCCCATAGGTAACTGGCAGAGAGAGTTTGAAGTTGCACAAGAAATTGGACTCGATTGTATCGAGTTTATTCTCGATTATAATGATGCTAATGAAAATCCTCTTTTGAAAGAAGGAGGAGTTAAAGAAATACAGTCAGTGATAGCGAAAACGGATGTTACAGTTAAAACAATTTGTGCAGATTATTTTATGGAAGCACCATTACATTCTGAAGATATTATAGAAGGAAAAAAGAGTCAGAAAATTATGGAGAGTTTATTGAATAGCGCAGCACAACTCGGTGTTTCAGACGTGGTTGTACCCTGTGTAGATCAGTCAACACTTCATAATCAAGAGGCTGCTGATCGTTTCGTAAAGATGATGGCACCGGTTGTACTGATTGCTGAACAACATGGCATCAACCTTTCTTTAGAAACAGACTTAGCACCAGCCCCTTTTGCTACTCTACTACAACGATTTAATTCTGATCGCGTTACTGTTAATTACGATATTGGTAATAGTGCTGCACTGGGATTTGACCCGATTGAAGAGTTGAATTCATACGGCAAAAAAATTACAGATATTCACATTAAAGACCGAGTTCTCGGTGGAGGGCCTGTGGAACTAGGTCAGGGTGATGCTGACTTTAATTCGTTCTTTTTAAAGCTCAAAGAGTTTGATTATACCGGCCCATTTATAATGCAAGCTTATAGAGACGATGAAGGTGTTGCTATTTTTAAAAAACAATTAAAGTGGATCAAAAAACAAATGGAAGCATATAGTGCGAGTTAGCTCAATTATTCTGGCAAGAGGAGGTTCTAAAGGGATACCAAAAAAGAATCTTATAAACTTTTGTGGTAAACCACTTTTAGCATGGACAATCTTACAATCACTAGCAGCAAATAATGTAAGCGACACTTGGGTTAGCTCGGATAGTCAGGAAATGTTAGACGTAGCAGAGCAATATGGTGCTAAGTCTATTAAACGGCCAGATGAAATATCAGGGGATACTGAATCTTCAGAATCTGCATGGTTGCATGCAATAGATTTTATTGAAAGTCAACCAGACTCTGCTGCAATTGATTATGTGCTGGCTCCGCAAGTAACATCGCCATTAAGAGACGCATCTGATTTTTCTAATGCCATAAGTCAGTTTATAACAGAAAAATCTGACACACTTCTCTCTGTAGCAGAAATTGAAGACTTTTTTATTTGGAAAAAAGATGAAAATGGAAATCCAGAGTCAGTTAATTATGATTATAAAAACCGAAAACTTCGTCAACAAATAGAAAATAGATATTTAGAAAACGGTTCATTTTACATCTTTCCCCCTCAATTTCTGAAAGATAACAATAATAGATTGGGTGGAAAAATATCGCTGTATGAAATGGAGCGATATAAAATGTTTCAGATTGATAATATAGAAGATGTTGAACTGTCTTCAGTTATTATGAAAGGATATGGTCTAGACAAAATATGAGTAACTATATTGATACTCTTTTTTCCTTAAAAGGAAAAACTGCAATTATAACGGGGGGATCTCGTGGGATTGGCGCTGGAATTGCACTTGGTTTTTTAAAAGCAGGCGCGAATATTATTTGTGTGTCGAGATCAGAAAAAACCGAATTGAATGAACTCCAAGAATTTTATAAACAATGTGATATCACTGATAAGAAGCAATTCGATGCTATATGTAAGCAAGCTTGTGAATCATATGGAGGAATTGATATCCTTGTTAATGCAGCAGGCATTAGTTTGCCTTCAGATGATTCCTATTCAAAATTTGAACGATTCACTAAAACCTTATCCGTTAATTTAATCTCAACCTATCAATGTTGTGAAATAGCATCTGAATTAATGCTAAATGGTGGAGCAATTATTAATATTACAAGTATTGGATCTATTCTTGGATTTCCTGATAATCCAGGTTATGTAGCAAGCAAAGGAGGCATTAGAGCTTTAACTAAAGCACTTGCTGAGGATTTGTCTGAAAATAACATACGAGTCAATAATATCGCGCCTGGTTACACTAAAACTGATATGACTCAAAAAAGTTTTAGTGACTTAGAATTAAATAAGCAAAGAGTAGATAGAATGATGATAAAGCGTTGGGGAAGTGTTGAGGATATAGCTGCTGCTGCAATTTTCTTAGCATCAAATGCATCATCATATATCACAGGTACAGACTTAATAGTTGATGGTGGCTGGACCGCAAAAGGTATCTAATGTGAATTTACAGTTGTCTGGGAAAAAGGTTCTTGTTACTGGCTCGTCTCAAGGTATAGGTGCCGCTATCGCCATTGGTTTTCTTAATGAAGGAGCTGATGTTGTTATTGTCTCAAGAGGCAAAGAAAAACTGTCCGCTTTGGCAAGTAAACTGAAAACTAAATATGGTAAAAGTCGAATACTTCATGCTACTTGTGATTGTGCTGATGCAGAGTCTCTTGAAGGATTAAGAAATTTTATCATTGCTAAGTGGGACAGGTTAGATATTGTTATCGCTAATGTAGGCGATGGAAAAAGTGTTCCTGAGGCTATTCCAAGTGATGAAGAATGGGTAAGAACATGGAATAGTAATTTTGAATCTGCACTTCAAACATCACGAGTCTTTCTTCCTGAACTAAAAGTATCAAAAGGCAATTTACTTTTTATATCTTCAATAACCGCGCTGGAGGCATTTGGTGCACCGGTTGATTACTCAACTGCTAAAACAGCGGTTGTTGCCTTTGCAAAAAATATAGCGAGAAAATTAGCACAAGAAGTTCGGGTTAATGTTTTAGCTCCGGGCAATGTTAATTTTCCCGGAAGTTCTTGGGATAAAAAAATTAAGTCTGATCCTGAACGGATTAAAATATTAATAGAAAATACAGTTCCAATGAATCGCTTTGGAACACCTGAAGAAATAGCAGATGCTGCCATCTTTTTGTGTTCAGAAAAGGCAAATTTCATTACTGGTTCAGTGTTGGTGATTGATGGTGGTCAAACAGTAGGTATTTTGTAAATATGAAAAATAATTTAGATACATTATTCAACTTAGAAGGCCAGGTTATCGTCATCACTGGTGCTGCTGGTCTACTCGGAAAACAACACGCTGAAGCGGTTGCAGCTTATGGTGGAACCCCAATTTTATTGGATCTTTCCCAAGAAGCTGTTGATACATTAGCAAAGCAGCTGAATGAGAAATATGATGTAAAGTCATCAGGTTTTGCGGTAGACATTACCGATGAAAAGCAAATAGAAGAGAATTCCAGTTTATTGATAAAACAATACGGCAAGATCGATGGACTTGTTAATAATGCTGCAAACAACCCTAAAGTAGAGGATAGCTCAGAGAAAAATTTTTCGAGGCTTGAGAACTTTCCAATTGATGTTTGGAATCAAGATATTGCGGTGGGATTGACTGGATCATTTCTTTGTTCGAAACACTATGGTTATCAGATCTCTCAAAATTCCAATGGTGGGAGTATCGTAAATATTTCCTCTGATCTTGGTTTAATGGCGCCAGACCAAAGACTCTATGCTAAGCAAGGATTAGCTGAAGAGCTACAGCCCGTTAAACCAATAACTTACTCGATTGTTAAAACGGGAATGATAGGTTTGACAAGGTATTTAGCTACTTATTGGGCCGAAAAGAATGTTCGTTGCAATGCAATATGCCCAGGTGGAGTTGAAAATGGACAACCTGAAGATTTTTTAAAAGAGGTGTCTTCAAGAATCCCTATGAATAGGTTGGCGAATAGTAATGAATATCAAGGAACGCTACTTTGGATGTTGAGCGAAGCCTCTAGCTATTTAAATGGAGCAATTGTGCCAGTAGAAGGTGGACGAACCGTTTGGTAAAATAAATTCATTTTATCATTATGAATTTAGACAACCATGTAGAGTTATGCTTATGAAACAATTAATAACTATTCATTAGTTTTGATGTAAGTAAAAGGAAATAGTAACTATATGTCAAAAGAGTTGTTGGATAGAGAAAAAAATTACATGGATT
Source organism: uncultured Methylomarinum sp. (assembly GCA_964472945.1). Lineage (GTDB taxonomy): Bacteria > Pseudomonadota > Gammaproteobacteria > Methylococcales > Methylomonadaceae > QPIN01. The sequence goes on from CAYYNM010000002.1 coordinate 30,399, forward strand.
TTGTAGAGCGCTGTTCTGATAACGCATTTCCAGATAGCTTATCTAATTTGTTGTATTATGAGAAAAGTTTATTTTTAAGAATTTGTGCTGGTCAGAGGTTACTAAAAGGTTTATTTTTTAATGGGCACAAGGAGAGACTTTTAAATATTTCACAGTATGGTCCACAGAGGTTTTTTTTAGAATTAATAGTTATTCACTTACACATTCCTTTGTTTTTAGCGCGAGTATTGTCAAAAATTAAATTTAGTATCACCTTATTCCGCTTATCATTGCGTTGGACAAGTAAAGAGTCTGCTAGTGATTTATCCAATTATGAAAATCTAACCTTTCTAATGTCAGATTTTGCTAGATTAACCAATAGATTTACTGATGTCATTAGAGATGCTAAAAACCTTTGTGAGATTCATTCTGACTGTGAAGTAAGATTGATTGCTAATGGTGATCATAGTTATTTCTTTTTACCACGGTTGTCACTTAATCAGTTCTTGAGCGTATTGCGCGCACCATCATGGAAAATGACGTATTTAATCCGCGCTTATAGACAGCACAACTTTATTGAGAAATATAATATTGATAATGCTTATATTGTAGATGGTGACTCTCCTAGCAGTGTAAGTTCTGCTTATGCAGCGAATTTATCTGATACTACCAGCACTTGTATTCAATGGGGAACGATGGCTATGGGTATTAAACCTGGATACAAACTTTTTCCGTTTAACTATTTTTTATGTACAGGACAATATTATGTTGATTTACTAAGTCCTTTTTCAGATAGAACTAAATTCCTGGTAAGTGAATTTATAAATAATGCCAAATTTGATGAAAAAATTGATTTTAATAGATGCGGCTCAGTATTGTTCGTATTGAATGAATCAGAAACAGCAATTTCAAAAGAGGAATCTGATTTTTTAATAAATTTATGTGTCGAAACAAAGAAGCGATTTCCAGATTTAAATGTTACCGCTAGACCTCATCCAGATATGTTTTTAAATGAGGTGGCTGTCAGTTTATTTAAAGAGTGTGGGGTGGTTATCGATAACGCCACTAATCCAAATATTGCATTAAGTGAAAATAAATTTTTGGTTGGGCATGTATCAAGCCTTATGATTGAATCTATAGAATATGATTGTTTCCCTATATTTATGGAGATAGGTATAAAACAGCTACATCCAGATTTGGTGGCTTTATCTGCTGCAATGAAGTTTGAAACAAAAAAAGAGTGGTTTCTATTATTAGATGACCTATTAAAAAACTATTGTAACTATACAGCGCAAACATCACTTAAGATGTCTTTAAATAATAGAGAGTAATTTGTATGGTATAAAAAAGTTGGAGATGATGTATTGATATCTTCTAATATTGCTTTCACTTTATTATGGGAAATATATCTCTACCTTTATTAGAAGTTTTTTATTTGAAGTTTTATTATGTGTGGGTAGGCTAGAAATTTAGCATGGTGATAGAACGTCTGGAATGTGATTGCTTGTTAGCTTTCATGATATCGGATTAAATTATTTATAACTTGAATTAATTAAGTTGTTAGCAGTAAAGTTTTTTAAAATGAAATAAATGGTTTGATATTGTTAATAATATCAATTAATAATTACGGATTTCCTTCAAAATTAAAGTTGGCACAGGTTTGCTATGAATAATACAAGGTCATAGAGTATTAATAAAACTCTAATTTTTAGTTAGGTATTATATCAATAATAATCTCATTTCTTCGAATTTATGTTAACAATAATTATTAATAAAAAATAATTCAATTTACAATGAGCGCGCTAGAATATAAAGATATCTATTTTTATTAGATATGATTGATTCCTGATGAATTATATTAAATCTGATTTTCTATCAGCTTATGATAAATATATTGTAATAATAAGGGTAAGTTTTTTATAATATGCTTTTTAATTCATATGAGTTCATTTTTCTTTTTCTACCCTTAACGCTACTTGTTTTTTATTTAATAGGCGCGCAAGGATATCATCGAATTGCAATTGCTTGGTTGGTTGGTGCATCACTCTTCTTTTATAGCTGGTGGAATCCTGCATATCTTGGGCTGATGCTATTCTCAATAATCTTTAACTATAGTATTGGTGTAGCACTTGGAATTAACCAAAATAGCCCACAGAAAAAATTAATACTGTTTTTGGGCGTTGCAACAAACTTAAGCTTACTTGGATATTTTAAATATGCCAATTTTTTTGTAGAAAATATCAACTCATTGAATAGTAATGATTTTAATTTCAATGAAATTATCCTTCCTCTTGCTATTAGCTTCTTCACCTTTCAGCAAATAGCTTATCTTGTTGACACATACCGAGGAGAGACTAAGGAGTATAATTTTCTCCACTATTGCCTCTTTGTTACATTTTTCCCACAATTAATCGCGGGACCTATTGTTCATCATAAGGAGATGTTGCCACAGTTTGCAAAAGATATTGTGTATAGAATGCAAGCTAAAAATTTTTCAATAGGTTTAACTATCTTAGCTATAGGGCTTTTTAAAAAAGTTGTTCTTGCAGATGGTATATCAATTTATGCAATCCCCGTATTTGATCTTGCTGAAGCAGGTGGGGCGTTAACAATTTTTGAGGCTTGGGGCGGGGCATTAGCATATAGTTTCCAACTCTATTTTGATTTTTCTGGTTACTCTGATATGGCAATAGGATTAGCTAGAATGTTTGGAATACGCCTTCCACAAAACTTTAATTCACCTTATAAGGCGACTTCTATTATTGATTTTTGGGGGCGTTGGCATATTACATTGTCTAGATTTCTGCGTGACTACGTATATATTCCTCTTGGCGGAAATAGAAAAGGTGAATTTCGTCGCCTTACAAATATATTGTTTACAATGCTGCTGGGTGGTTTATGGCATGGCGCTGGGTGGACTTTTGTTCTGTGGGGAGGACTACATGGTACTTATCTTGTTATTAATCATATTTGGCGAAAAATATTTAGTTCAAAGATAAAATCTAAGTCTGGTATATTTATTGCGTGGATATTAACCATGTTTGCTATAGTCATATCTTGGGTTCCTTTTAGGGCAGCAAGTATAGAGGGAGCGAATAATATGTTAATAGCAATGGTTGGGGGGAATGGCATTTCTTTGCCAGCACGACTTACGGGGAGTATTGGCAATCTAGAACATTGGTTGGTTGAATACGGGGTTACTTATACTAGTGTTTTTTATAACGGAGTATTCGACCTGCAAGGAGTAGTATGGATTGTAGTCTTACTTTTAATTTCTGTTTCTTTGCCAAACATACAACAAATTATGTTTCATACTAACTCTGATACTGAATGTTTTAAAGGTGAGGTTTCAAAATTACGACATCACTGGATTAAGTGGCAACCATCAAGAGCATGGTCCATATTTACAGCAGTAGTTTTCCTGATTTCAATTATAAATTTATCAAAAGCGAGTGAGTTTTTATATTTTCAATTTTAAAATTGAAGAAAATAAATATTTATTTAAAATCTAGCAATTATGAAATTTTCGACATACTTAGTAAGCACGATCTCATTAGTTTTTCTTGGGCTTATGATTGTATCAATAACTAATTATACCGTTGATCCAGCTGGTATCTACCATAAGTATAAGTTTTCAGAAAAGCTTGTTTTGAAATTAGCGTCATCTAAGAATGGATTGATATTTCGTGGTGCCTGGAACAATAGAGATGTTGTCTTAGCCCTGGCAAAATACTCTGCCGAAACTTCTTGTTATGTAATTGGTAGTAGTCATGTGGGTCATATTGGATCTGCTAGGCAGAAAAAATCACTCACTCATAGTTGCCCAGATCTGATAAACCTATCAGTGGCAGGAGCTTCATTAGAAGATTATATTGCTCTATCAAGCGCTATCTTAGAAAATAAAAACCAGCCTAAAACTATTGTTTTTGGAATTGACCCCTGGAGTTTAAATTTTAATCGAGACAAAAGGTGGCTTAGATATAAGGATGAATATGAGTCTTTATCACAAACAATAAGTAATACTAACAATAAATATTATATAGAAAACTCATTAATAAAAAATCTAATTAATGCCGAATATTTTATTCGCTCTATTAATAATATTAAATCAACAGATAAAACGATTACTGAGGCCCCTGATTTTGATCAAATAGTTGGTTATAACGAACCAGTACGATTACCCGATGGTAGTTCTGTGTACTCTAAAAAGACTATCCAAAAGAGAAAAGGTCAAGTCGTGACAGGACTCCACCGTTATAAAATTGTTGAAAATGTTTGGTATAGTGAAAATGCTGTTAAGACATTTAATCTTCTCCTGAAGTACTTACAACAAAGGTATAAAGTAATATTAGTTTTGGCACCTTACCACCCCGCTATTTGGAAGCATGAAGATCAGCCTATTGTTACTGCAATGAAGGTTATAGAAGATAAAGTACATGAGATAGCCAAATCTTTAAGCATAAAAGTTCTTGGTTCATATGATCCTGAAATAGTTGGTTGTACAGCAGGAGATTTTATTGATGATATGCATTCATCAGCCGATTGTATGATGAAATTAGAAAGATGATAATGTGGTATAACAATAATCAATCTTTCAACAATAGAGAGTAATATGTATGGTATTAAGTAACAAAGAAGCTTCCACATATAAGTTGTTTATAGCTCTTAATGTTATAGTGATCCTATTTGCGGTTACACTTTTACTCTCCTTATGGAAACCTGGATCTGGAGTTGAAAGAGTTGGGAATGTTATATCACTTCTGCTGATATTGCTTTCATTTCTTTTTTATGGAAAATTTAAATTTACCCCTGTTAGAGGCTTTTTATTTTCAATCAGCATTGCTTTATATGTAGCTCGGCCAGGTATTTTTACAATTGGCGTGCCACTTGTACCATTACTAGGCTTATTTCTATCCACTAAAAAACATAATTTTGATTTATTCAAAAGAGTGTATATGAAGAGTGCAAAAAAAATATCTGTAGCCACTTTTCTCGTGGTTTATTTGATTCTTTATCTGTCAAAACTTAAATTTGGAGGCGGTACCGCTAATTTAGTGTCTATTTTGGCGATATATATTATTGCATTAAATTTAATTTTTTTTCGTGAAGCATTTATTTCTACCGTTCTTGTTGCCGTAGTGTTTAGTGTTTTATTTACTCCCGGCCCAGTAAGTTATGGCGAATCTCCAACCTTTGGGGTTCCAAATACTCATCAAGGTAATAGATCGGCTGTTTTTTTATTGCTGTTTTTATTCAGTATAAAACATATAAAGTACTTGTATTCTGTCGTCATCAAAAAAAAATATTTTGTTTGGTTTTCTCTTGCACTAATCCCTTTCTTTATCTTAATGGTACTAATAATTAGTGATTTTATGCAAAGAGGTAAAATGGCTAATATTTATTCCGATCCGAGGTTTCAATGGTTTATGCCAATGATTAAATTGCTTGTAAATGAAGGTTTTATTTCATTTTTTGATAATGGATCGGAGATGTTGCGTACTTTAGGTGATGGAAGAAGAAACCCACATAACTCATTTTTCTATTTATTGTTAGAGCAATATTGGCTTGGGCTATTTAAAATATTAATATTCTTTTTCTCAGTATTCATAATACCTGTTTCAGCTTGGCTTGCCATAGCTGGTAGAGCATCATTTGATATCTTTTTTCTCCTCGGCCCGCAAGATATTATTTTAGTTGTATTATTTTCTGAGTTTTATAATTTCAGGTTTAAGAAGGGATATTATTTACCACTTTTAAGTAATAGGAAAAATGATGAAAAAATTAATACATAAAATAAAATTAATAATCAACTCAATTGGTATGCTCTATCCTCGAATCCTTTGTAAGCTTGAATATGATCATCAGAAATTTTCACAACTAAATGAGCGTCCAGTTGAGTTTAGTTTTGTGTTTAGACAAATTACTAAAATTTGGCCTAAAACAGTTTTAGATGTTGGAACAGGGAAAACAGCATTGCCATATATGATGCGTAATTGTGGCTTACTCGTAACTGCAGTTGATAATATTAAGGATTACTGGGAATATGGTATGGTCAATCGACATTATCATGTCTTAAATGATGATATTAAGAATACAAAGTTAAATAAAAAATTTGATGTGATTACTTGTATTAGCGTTTTAGAGCATATTGATGATCATAGGGCGGCTATGAGTTCGATGTCTAATTTATTAAACCCTGGAGGGCATCTTATATTAACTTGCCCATATACTGATAATGAGTATATTCCTAATGTTTATGATATTAAAGAGTCCAACGTTAAACAAAAAATTTCGTTTGTTACTCAATCATTTTCTTCTAATGAAAGGGATAACTGGTTACAAGATAGTAAGTTAGATTTGGTGTGCGATGAATATTGGCAGTTCTTCGAGGGTCGATTTTGGACTTGTGGAGAAATGCTTAGTAAGCCCAAGCTTGTTAATAAAAATGATAAACATCAAATTTGTTGCATGATGTTTAAGAAGAAAGATGATTAATTCAGAATCATGAAAATTGTACTTATTTCACAGTTTTTCTCTGAAGGTATGGGGTACACAGAGAATATACTTCCAAAATATTTATCAAAGTTAGGTCATGAAGTAATCGTTATCTCTTCAGATCTACAGGTTTATGGGAATAGCCCAAGCTATACTGATAATTATGCTAGCTTTTTAGGTGACGCGAAGTGTTCTATTGGAGAAAGCCAACAAGATGGCTTTGTATTGCATCGACTGGAGAGTTATTCAATTGCAGGATATGTAGGTTTAAAAAAATTAAGCTCTCAAATTAAGCGATTACAGCCAGACATTATTCAATTTATTCAGGTTGCCGGAATAAATAACTTTTCTACTTTACTAAGCCCATTTAAATTGCACTCTGCAGTTTTTACCGAATGTCATCAACACGCTTCGATATCAAAAAACATGACTGGCCGGATGAGTGTATCCGTATATGTTAACAAGCTTTGGTACAGAATTAGCAGAACGTTCCCATCCTTCATGTCACATAGAAGGGTTGAGAAATGCTTTGCAATTACACCCGACTGTGAAGTTGTGGCTAATGAGTTGTATGGTGTTCCTGTTAGGAAAATAGTGCCATTGTCATTAGGTACTGATACGCAATTATTTCATGTTTGCACATCCCAAGAAGAAAAAAAACAAAGGAATGAGTTAAGAGTTGAATTAGGTGTAGAAAGTAATCAAATATTGGTTGTCTACACAGGAAGATTTAGTGCAAATAAAAATCCATTAATTTTGGCGAAGGCAATTGAAAGTTTGTACATAAAAGATAAAAAATTCACAGCCGTCTTTATTGGATTTGGTGAGCAAGAGGTTGCAATAAAGGCTTGTAAAGGTTGTCAAGTTATTAATTTTCAGCCACATAATAAATTGGCAGAGTTATATCGATCGGCAGATATTGCTGTGTGGCCTAGAGAAGAATCGATGTCTATGTTAGATGCAGCAGCATCAGGATTACCACTAATTGTGAGTAATAAAATGGGTGAGTTAGATCGAGTTTCAGGTAATGGCTTCACCTATGATGAAGGGAATGTCGATTCACTTGTTGAATCTTTATCTCAATTAGAGGATAAGTCTAAAAGAGACGAAATGTCTAAAATTGGTGTTGATAAGATGGTTAAATCTTATAGTTGGCTTGCTCATGCTAAAACTAGAATAGAGCACTATCAGGTTGCTGTATCTAAATAATGTTTAAATTTTTCTGATTCAAAATATAAAATCTTTTTTAATCTAAATGGAAAAGATGTCTAAATCATATTTTAGAGATGGCTTATTGGGTTGAGAAACAGAGCTTACGCTTGATAGTGCTATATCTTATGTTGATGGACATGGATGAAAATACTTTTAGGTAGATAGCAATAGATACAAGAGGGGAGTTGAATGATAAATGATAGATTTAATAACTTAATGGACCTGGTTGTGAAAATCGTAGTTAAGGTTTTAGTATGATTAAAAAAATAGCTCTAATAATTTTAAAAAATATTTCATATTTAAGAATTTTTAAAAAACATCATGAGAAATTAAATCTTTGTTCTGGTAATCAAGTTATCGAAGGGTATACCAGTTTAGACTACAATTTTTCTGCTGACCTAACTGTTAATTTAAATAGAGGGAGGTTGCCATTTAAATCAAACTCTATGTCTGTGGTTGTTTGCACCTCAGCTATTAATTACTTTACTCGCTCAAGAGGCCAAGAGATAATTGATGAAGTGTATCGTATCTTAAAAACAGGAGGCGTTACTCGATTTTCATCACAAGATTTAGAATTGATTGCTAATAAATATGTGAATAAAGATACTGAGTTTTTCTTTCAAAAGCTTTCAAATGGAAATGAAAGGTTTGAAGGGAAAACAATGGGAGATAAGTTTAACTCATGGTTTTATGGTTACAAGGCGCATGCTGGTGGCTGCAAATATTTCTATGATTTTGAGACTCTTTCTGATCTTTTTATCTGCGCAGGTTTTAAAACAGTTGAAAAAAAAGATTATCTCGATAGCAGGATAGATAATATTAAAATGATTGATAATCGCAAAAATCAGATGTTTTTTTTAGAGGCTGTTAAATGAGAGTTATAAGGTTTTTTGAAAAAATCCCCTTCGCATATCAAGTTAAAAGTATATTATTATTTATATCGAGGTTTGGAATTGGTAAGCAGCAGTTAGGTATTTTGTATAAATACATTTCTCCTTCCTTGTTTTCAGAGAATAAAGATAAAATTCATCTAGATGCAGCAATGACTTGGTTAAAGCATGCTCAAGATATTGATCCAATAGATAGAGGTGTGTCATGTGTGTTTTATTTGCAAAAAGGTTGGGGTGTCTCATATCCTGAAACGAGCGGTTATATTTTAGCAACTTATCTTGCTTATGCTGAATTTAGCAATGATCCACAATATATAGAACGTGCAATAGAAATTGCTGATTGGGAAATAAAAATTCAAGCTCCAAGTGGAGGGGTTTATTCAAATCCAACACCAGGAAATATTGCAGCTTTTAATACTGGCCAAGTAATATTAGGTTGGTGCTCGATCTATGAGCATACAGGCGAGCAAAAATATCTTGATGCAGCAGTGCGTGCTGGAAATTATTTGAAATTAACACAGGACTTAGATGGTAACTGGGTAAATGGTAGTTATAGTGGAGCAAGAACTTATGAAGCGAGGGTCGATTGGGCATTACTAAAACTAGCCAAATTAACTGGCGATGATGCTTATCGAGATGTAGCAGTGAAAAACTTGAAATGGGTTTTATTACAGCAAAAAGAAAATGGTTGGTTCATGAACTGTGGGTTTAACGATTCTCAACCAATTATGCATGTTATTATTTATACCTTACGTGGATTATTAGAATGCGAACTAATTGAAGATGATATTGTTAAAGATATGAGATTAATGGAGGTTGTGAAAAAAACAGTTAACCAACTATGTGAAGCAGCTAATCAGCAGTTTGTTCATGGCATAGAGGGAATGATGCCAAGTGCATTTAATGAAAAATGGGAAGGTGTAATGACTGATTCATGCCTAACTGGCAATGCTCAATTTGTTATTTTACTTTATAGACTTTCACATGTTGTAAAAGACAATACGCTATACCTAAAAACTGCTGACTTGATTCTTTCTTCGCTTAAAAAAACTCAACATATTGATACTGATCTACAGAATATAAGAGGTGCATTACCAGGAACTTTTCCTATTTATCGCGGCTATCTTCATGACGCGTATCCAAACTGGGGTACTAAATTCTTTGCCGACGCATTATTAATGAAGATTGGGTATGAGCATCGACTTGTTATTAATGCTTGATTTTAATGGCCAACATAATAATAGTACGAACTTGGTTTTTGACCATTTAATTGCATGGAATGTAACCTGTAGTAATAAATATGGATAAATCAAAGTACCGAATTTTAGCTGTTGGCGTAACATCGAATGAAATAGTAACAGGTTTATCTGTGGCCTTTGATGCTTTTATAGAAGGGTTAGATGAACGTTCAATCGAATATACATTAGTTGATGCTGGTGTTGGCGCATCAGTTAATAATGCAGGTGTTTTTTCCACTAATCGAATGTTAGGTGTATTTTTAGTTCTTTTTAGAATTTTTAAAGGCTTAGTTAAAACGGATATTGTTTATGTCACAATGGGTGCATCACGTTTAGGTTTTATTCGCGATTTATTTATTATTTTGATGACAGCCCTATTTAAACGCAGACTTGTTTTTCATTTACATGGTGGCGGATATGGCGACTTCTATCAAAGATGTCCTTCGTTATTAAAGTTCATTATTCGGCATACTCTTAATTCTGTCGACAAAATAATAGTATTAGGGGATTTACTTCGAAATCAATTTAATTTTCTTTCTGAAAATAATAGACAGAAGATTGTCGTAGTAGCAAATGGTTTACCTATTAAAGATACTCCAGCACAGGAATTTAAAACTATTTCGGCTGATAAGCCATTAAAATTTTTATACTTATCAAACATGATTCCTTCAAAAGGTTATTTGCAAGTTTTAGAAGTATGTAAAATATTAAAAATAAATAAAGTTAATTTTGTTTGTGATTTTGCAGGTGAGTTCATGAGTACTGGCTCTGTCAATGACAGCGTAAATCCAGATTTAGCGAGAAATCATTTTTTCGATCTCATATCTAAATATGATTTGCGAGATGAAGTTAAATATCATGGAGTAGTTCGAGGTAATGAAAAACAAAAGCTTTTCAGTGAAACGAATATCTTTCTTCTACCAACTAATTATAGTGGCGAGGGGCAACCGATTAGTATAATTGAAGCTCTCAGTTATAGTGTTCCAGTCATTGCGACACGTTTTCGTGGTATACCAGAACAGATAGAAGATGGAGAAAATGGTATATTGATAGACTCGGCAAGTCCTTCAGACATAATTGCAGCGATTGAAAAGATGACGAAAACTAGCCGTGTTTATGAAAAAATGAGCGCCCACGCATACCATGTTTTTAAAGAAAAGTTTACAAGAGAACAATACCTTAATAGGTTGGTTTCTACAGTTTTAAGTACATAAAATAACATTAGGTTATATTTAATGAAAGCAAAAATTATCCATTATCTCAGGAAAATCAGGAGAATCTTTAGAATTATTATTGGTAAGGAATATTTTACATTAACGGACTGTAAGCTGGGCCATGAAAATTTTGGTTCAGAGTTTGGGGGGTGGGATATTTTTATAGATGATATTAACAAGGATTCTGTCGTGCTCAGTTTTGGGCTCGGAGAAGATATCACTTTTGATACTGAATTGATTGAAAGATTTAACCTTAAAGTTCATGGTTTTGATCCTACGCCAAAATCAATAGATTGGATTGAATCCCAAACTTTATCAAATAATTTTGTATTGCATAAAACGGGTTTAGCGGACTTTAATGGAACAATAGATTTTAATCCACCAGATGATCCTAATCATGTTTCGCATACGATTTTAGAACGCTCATCGACAAATTCATCTTCTATTAAAGCGCCCGTTAAAAACATCAACACAATTGTTTCTGAGTTAGAATTAGATGAAATTGATATCATCAAAATGGACATTGAAGGTGCAGAATATTCAGTGATTACTGATTTTGTCTCTACAAATGTACGACCCAAACAATTGTTGATTGAATTTCATCACCGATTTCCAGGTGTTGGTGTAAGTAAAACAGCAAATGCGATTAATGAGATAAGAGCAATGGGATACCGTTTATTTTGTATTTCACCTCGTGGTGAAGAATATTCATTTATTTATGATCCTTCTAATAATTATTGAAAATAATTTCATGCAAAAATACCGATTGAAACACTCTAATAGGGATAGGGGTTAAAAGATATAATATGACAGTCATAAATGTAGATAGCGACCTCAAGAAAACTTACGATGAATATTATCAAAGTGGAACTGAAAGTGAATGGAGGAGGCTAGGAGCAGTTGATAAGGCAATTAATATAATTTCAGCCTGTAGTGATATACCTCATGCTACGGTTTTAGAAATTGGCGCGGGTGAAGGCGCTCTTCTCCAAGAACTTTCAAATCATAATTTCGGGAATGAACTAAGTGCGCTAGAAATATCAGAGTCTGGAGCAGAGTCGATTTCTCAAAGAAACTTAAAAAATATAAAAGAAGTGAAGTTGTATGATGGTTATGTTGTCCCCTTTGAAGATAATGAATTTGATGTTGTTATTTTAAGCCATGTTGTCGAACACTTGGAACATCCTCGTATTTTAATCCGTGAGGCTGCGCGCGTGTCAAAACATCTGTTTATCGAAGTCCCACTAGAAGATGTTTTGTCTGCACCAAAGGATTTCAAAATGACCCGTACTGGACATATTAACTTTTATTCATATAAAAACATTAGAAAGTTGGCGCAATCAGTTGATCTTGATTGCTTGAATCAAAAATTAAGCAACCCATCTTTTGCAGTTCATAAGTACCTATATAAAAATAAAATTAAAGCAGTTGTTAAATATTCAATTAGAAAACTAATGTTGATCCTTTTCCCGAAAATGGCCTCATATATTTTTGTTTATCACTGCCATCTATTATTAAAATCAAAATTGGTTGATCAAAATCCTTAACGCCAAACGAAATAAATGATATTTTAATTCGTTGGTTCTCATGATGTATCTTGGGTGGAAATAAGTTGAAGAAAATTCTTGCGGTGTTTGGAACTCGTCCTGAGGCAATCAAGATGGCTCCAGTTATAAAATCACTATCAAAAAAAATGAAGGTTCGAGTTTGTGTGACGGCTCAACATAGAGAAATGTTAGATCAGGTCTTAAATGTATTTGAAATTAAGCCAGATTATGATCTCGATATAATGAAACCAGGGCAAGATCTATTTGATGTTACTACAAACGTTTTGCAAGGTATAAAAGAAGTACTATCGACAGAAACGCCTGATATCGTACTTGTACATGGTGATACCACAACGGCAATGGCCACTAGCTTAGCTGCATTTTATAAACAAATCCCCATTGGACATGTTGAAGCAGGATTGCGTACATATAACCCAGCTTCTCCTTTTCCGGAAGAGATTAATCGTCAGATTGTAGGACGTTTAACAAAATTACATTTTGTACCAACAGAAAAGGCACGTCAAAATCTATTAAATGAAGGTATTGAAGACTCAGACATTACAGTCACAGGTAACACCGTGGTAGATGCCTTGCTAAGCATACTCGAAAAAGCAAGAACGAACAGTTTTCCAAATAAATTAGTAAAGCAGTTACCCTTTTTAGATAATATTGATACAAGCAAAACGCGCATCATATTGGTAACAGGCCATCGACGTGAAAATTTTGGAAGTGGTTTTGAAAATATTTGTAAAGCATTAAGTGAAATTGCAGTCATGCATCCAAATATCCACATCATATATCCTGTACATTTAAATCCTAATGTACTTGAGCCAGTAGAACGCCTCCTATCTCCTATAGGTAATATTCACTTGATTAAACCAATGGATTATTTGTCCTTTGTAAAATTAATGGACACTTCATATTTAATTCTTACAGATAGTGGAGGAATACAGGAAGAAGCTCCTAGTTTAGGTAAACCTGTTTTAGTCATGCGAGAAACAACTGAACGTCCAGAAGCTGTGAATGCTGGTACTGTAAAGTTAATAGGTACAAATTGTTCGAGGATTGTTGATATGACAAATGAACTTCTGACGAATGATAATGCTTATAAAAAAATGGCAAAAGCGATTAATCCATATGGTGACGGAACAGCTAGCGAACAAATATGTAAAGTTTTAGAAGGAGCATTATTGTGATTGTTTCAATATTTGGGTTGGGGTACATAGGCCTCCCAACTGCTGCAGTTTTAGCCTCAAAGGGCATTGATATTGTTGGTGTCGATGTTCAACAAGAAGTTGTTGATATTATTAATCAAGGTAAAATTCATATCGTTGAACCTGGATTAGAATCACTTGTGCATAGTTCAGTACGCGCAGGAAAATTTCGTGCGACAGTTAATGCAGAAAAAGCTGATGCATTTTTAGTTGCAGTTCCTACGCCATTCATTGATGATCATAAGCCAGATCTAACTTATGTTCATTCATCAATTAGAGCCATCGCCAAAGTTTTAGAGAAGGGTAATTTGATCGTGTTGGAATCAACGTCTCCAGTTGGTACTACAGAAAAAATGATGGATTGGTTACGCGATGAAAGACCTGACTTGTCTTTTCCTGTTTTTGGCTCAGATGAGGAAGCTGATGTTGCGATTGCTTATTGTCCTGAACGTGTCTTACCTGGATGTGTGGTTCGAGAGTTAATAGATAATGATCGCATCATAGGAGGTGTCACTCCAAAGTGTGCTGAACTTGCTCAGAAATTGTATAAAATATTTGTTGAAGCAGAGTGTTTTATTACTGACTGTCGTACTGCTGAACTGAGTAAGTTAGTAGAGAACTCATTTCGTGACGTAAATATTGCCTTTGCTAATGAGCTTTCACTGATATGCGATAAATTAGGTATTAACGTATGGGAAATGATTAAGCTTGCTAATCATCATCCTCGAGTTAACATATTACAGCCTGGGCCTGGTGTCGGGGGACATTGTATTGCTGTTGATCCGTGGTTTATTGTGGATTCTGCACCTAATGAAGCAAAGTTAATTCGCACCGCTAGAGTTGTGAATGATAGTAAGCCAGGTTTTGTGTTAAATAAGATTAAGGCCTCAGCTAACATGGTTGGGCGTGAAATTTCAGAAGTGACTATTGCGTGTTTAGGTTTAACATTCAAGCCTGATATTGATGATTTACGCGAAAGTCCTGCATTAGGCATTGCCCGTAAGGTCGCTACAATGAATTTCAACCAAACATTGATTGTAGAACCAAATATTACAAAGTTACCTGATGGTTTCAATAGTGAACTTGTAAAATTAACGTCGTTAGAAAAAGCAATAAAATCTGCTGATGTGATCGTTCTTTTGGTGGACCATTCTGAATTTAAATTGATGGATTTGGGATTACTCTCTGGTAAGCAGGTCATTGATACAAGAGGAAGTTGGTCTCATTAGAAGTAATACTGTATGAACTTTCTATATTTCGATTTTATTTTCTAAGACATAATCAAAGAGTTGAATTTGATAGTTGTTAATAGTTATATAAGCCTTACAATTTTCCCATGAAACATATAAATAATATGAAAAATACGCATTTGATTTTTGTCCATAGTCTTTTTTATCCAGATTATTCTGCAGGTAGTCAAATGTTATCGGATTTAGCTTTTTATTTAGCAAAAAAAGGTATGAGTGTATCGGTTATTACAAGTAGGCAAATGTACGATGGAAGCGGCGATTTATTACCTAGCTATGAAGAAATTAATAATGTAAAAGTTTTTCGTACTTGGTCTACAACTTTCGGAAGAAAAACATATACTGGAAGAATATTTGACTATTTATCACTTGAAATATCATTAATTTTTAAGCTATTTAGAATCACAAAAAAACATAATATTGTTGTATTAATGACTGATCCGCCTTTATTAAATATTATTGCAAGACCAATAATAGGCTTTAAAGGTGGAAAAGTCGTTAATTGGCTACAAGATTTATTTCCTGAGGTTGCTGTTGGAGCTGGATTACTTAAGAAATCATCTTTAATAAATAAAATGATAACTAAACTGCGAAATATTTCGTTAAATAGATCTGAGAACAATATTGTTATTGGTCATCTCATGCAGGATTATTTACTCAAAGCAGGAATTGATCATAAAAAAGTTCTTCGAATTTCAAATTGGGCAGATGGAAGCGCTATAAAACCATTAGGCCGAGATGAAAATTCTATTCGATTAGAATGGGGATTAAAGGATAAATTCGTTGTTGGTTATTCCGGAAATTTAGGTAAAGCTCATGATGTGAGTACTTTTTTAAGCGCGATAGAACAATTGCAAAACGAAGGCCACATTTGTTTTCTTTTTATCGGTAGTGGCGTAGGCATGAGGCAATTAGAAAAACATGTCATTGAAAATAAATTAAAAAATGTTTTATTTAAACCTTATCAGCCACGAGAAATTTTACACTTAACTTTAAGTGTCGCAGATATACATTGGGTAACATTAGAACCCCAAATGGAAGGGTTTATTGTTCCAAGCAAAATTTATGGAATTCTTTCTGCAGGTAGGCCCATCATATTTCTAGGAGATAAAGAGGGTGAACTTTCAATAGAAGTTAATAAATTAAAGTGCGGGGTAGGTGTAGAAATTGGTGATACTGAATCACTCGTTGATCTTATAAAAACTTATTCAACAGACATTGAGTCGATTCAAAAAATGGGTAATCGCGGAAGAGAAGCTTTTGAAGAGTTATATGATCTTCCCGTTTCAGCCAGTAAATTCCATACATTATTTAATGATATGAACTCGGTTAAATGACTTGAATAAGACTCAATGAGTATCGTTAATTGAAAATAGGGTGTTATTGAAGTGAGTTTCATTGAATTGTTTTTTGGTTCTGTATTAAACAGTATCCTATTTTTTGTCTATGTATTTATCGTCAATAGTGCGGGTGTCTTTCTATATAGAAAAATTGCAATTAGTTCGGGGATTCTTGCGAATCCAAACTATAGAACTCTTCATGAGTTTCCAGTTCCAAGAGGTGGTGGAATAGTTTTTTCTCTTATCTTTGTCATCGGTGTTTTTGTATTTTGGTACATTGATTTTCTATCCGAAGAGTTACTCATCATCTTAGGTTTTGGCGGAGCAGTGGCCGCATTATTTGGCTTTATTGATGACGTTTATAATATTAGGGCGAGTCGTAAACTATTAATACAAATTTTTTTGAGTATTTGGATATTATATTGGTTAGAGGGCGGTGATCTAGTACATGATACTGGGTTGTTAGGCATTATCACTATTCCACTCTTAATGCTTTTTATCGTTTGGATGATTAACGCTTACAATTTTATGGATGGAATAGATGGAATGGCAGTATCAGGTGCTTTTTATATAACGGGCACCCTTACACTAATCATGCTAATAACAAATGGTTCCTCAGAATTAGCCGTGCTCTTTGTCTTGTTAATGGCGAGCGTAGGCGCTTTTATGCTATTTAATTGGCCACCGGCAAGTATTTTTATGGGCGATTCTGGGAGTGTTTTCCTTGGTTATATTTTTGCTTCATTTATTCTTATATCAGTCGTACGAAATGAATTAAGTCTTTGGACTTGGCTTGTTATTTTTGGATATTTTTTCGCTGATACGACAGTTACACAAATAGCGAGATTAATCCTCGTTAAAAAATGGTATGGCGCACACCGTAGTCATGCATACCAAAACCTTGCTAGGATAACGGGCAGTCATCTAAAAATAACAGGCGGAGTCGCTATTTATCATATTGCATGGTTATTACCTCTATCACTTTGGACTGTACTACAACCCGATAACGCGTTAGTTGCTGCGTTTCTTGCTGTTATTCCAGGGTTAGTCATAGCGTATAAATATGGTCCTGTTTTGTCATCATCCTAGGAGGGTAAATGAATAATAAAGCAATTACCGATGCCAAGGAGGCCGCTCGAAAAGAGCGTGAAATTTTTTCGAATAAAGCATACGAGTTAATAGCACGCGGGGTGGTGATTAGAGACCCTGAACGGCTTGATATTCGTGGAAATCTCACTTGTGGTGAAAATGTAGAAATTGATATTAATGTGATCATTGAAGGTGATGTTCTCTTAAGTGATGACGTCACTATTGGCGCCAATTGCATTCTTAAAAACTGCAAAATTGGAAAAGGAACTTGCGTCAATCCTTATTCACTCGTCGAAGAGGCTACTGTAGGCGAACAAACTTTCATCGGTCCATATGGCCGACTTCGCCCGGGTTCCATAGTTGGCGATAACGTACAGATTGGAAATTTTGTCGAAATTAAAAACAGTAAAATTGATTCTCAATGTAGAATCAATCATTTGTCGTTTGTCGGAGATTCGGAACTCTCGCCAAGTGTTACAATAGGAGCGGGTTCTATCACGTGTAATCATGATACGGTAAATGTAAATCGTACAGTTATAGAAGAAGGGGCCTATGTTGGTTCTGGATGTAATTTGGTCGCTCCCATTACAATAGGAGAAAAATCGGTTGTTGGTTCCGGCTCAACAGTTACTGAAAATGTTCCCGCAAATAAACTTGTTCTTGCAAGGTCACGACAAGTGACAATTGATAACTGGAGTGGTCCTAAAAGTCGTAATGATGGTTAGTGTTAGAAAGATTGCAGTTTGGGGCATGGGCAAGCATGCAATTAGCCGTATTTTGCCAGCGATAAGCGAAGTGAACGGTTTGCAATTAGTTGGCGTTTGTTCTCGTACGGAGAGTGTGGTCAAAGAATGTGTAGAAAACTTGAATTGTCAGGGCTGGACCGATCCATCTGACATGCTACAAGAACAAGATCTTGATATTATATACCTAGCAACACCGATTGGTTTGCATGCAGATCAAGGTAAGAGAGTACTCCAAGCAGGTAAGCACCTGTGGTGTGAAAAGCCATTTACTTGTGAGCTTGCTCAAAGTGAAGAGCTTATAAGGCTTTCTCGGACAAAGGAATTAACAGTTGCAGAAGGTTTTATGTATCTGCATCATACACAATTTAAAGAAATACGTAATAGAATACATGCTGGCCAACTAGGGGATATTAAGGAAGTTAGTTTGAGATTTGGTTTCCCTCTGCTCGAACGACCAGGCTTCCGTTATGAATCCAGTCTATGTGGAGGAGCATTATGGGATGTTGGAAGTTACTTCATTTCAGCTGCGCTCAATTTGTTTAGGAATGAGACGGTTACTGTAAAATATGTCGATTTACGTAAGTCAGATAATTATAATGTTGATTTCGATGGCACGGTAATATTAGATTTTTCTGGTGGCGCACGCGTGATATCAACATGGCACATTGGTACTAGCTATAAAAATGAAATCGATGTCTGGGGAGAGGAAGGATCGCTCTATTCAGATAAAATATTTTCAAAGGTGGATGGTTATACTCCCGAGTTGAAAAGCCGCGATAAATATGGCGTGGAAACGAGCGAAACACTGGACTCAATGAATCAATTTGTAGAAATGTTTAATCAATTTTTGTCCTTATTAGAGTCAAAGGATGATGCAGAACATGAACGTAAAGACATAATTCACCGAGCAAGAGTGATGGATGAAATAGCACATTATTGATTCAACACAAAAAAGTTAAAAGTTTTAATATTGTCAAATACAAAAGAGAGAATATTTACAGTTAAAAAATGAATATATTTTAATAGGAGATAGTTTTAATGAATAAATGGCAAGATGTGAAATTAGATGATGAGACAATGTGGCCAAAAGAAGGCTTAGTCGAATTAGAAGCCCCGCATACTGATGATAGAGGCTATATTCAAAGTCTTGTTAACTTCCCAATGAAAAACCTCTCGTTGATTTCATCAAAGAAAGGCGCTGTTCGCTCTAATCATTATCATTTAACCGATTGGCACTATATGTATGTTTTGTCGGGTTCTTTTGATTACTTTTATAAACCAACAGATAGTGATGAAGAATTGCAGTGTGTTCGGGTTAAGGCCGGTGAAATGATCTTTACTCCTCCTATGGAAGATCATGCGACAGTATTTTTGGAAGATTGTGATTTGTTGGCGATGAGTCGTAATCCACGAGATCAAAAAGCGTATGAAGAAGATGTTCGAAGAGTAATCTTAGTTGAACCAGAAGATATTAAATAATGTCTAATTCTACTCACTATTTAAGAGATACTTGCAGAATGTGCGGTGAATCTTCATTAACGAAGGCAATGGCGCTCACGCCTACGCCTCCTGGAAATGATTTTCTCACCGAAGAAGAACTTGGACGTGATGAAGCTAAATATCCTTTAGAGTTGTACTTTTGTGAAGATTGTTTCCACGTACAGTTAGGTCATGTTGTTGATCCAAAAATTCTTTATCAAAAGAATTACACCTATGTGTCTGCAACATCGGCTCATTTTGTTAACCATCTTAAAAATTATGCTGTGGATATGGTAAAGCGTTTTGGCTTGAAGTCAGGCGCGTTAGTGAGTGATATTGGTTCAAATGATGGAACATGCTTAAGTTTTTTTAAAGATGCAGGCATGAAAGTAGTTGGGGTTGACCCAGCTAAAGAAATTGCTCTTAAAGCGACAGAAGATGGAATCGAAACGATAGGTGACTTTTTCAGTCATTCATTAGCTGTAGAGTTAAAAGAAAAATTTGGTCCTTGCAAATATATTACATCTCATAATGCGTGTGCGCATATTGATAACTTAATAGATGTTGCAAAAGGGGTTGAACATTGGTTGGATGATGATGGTATATTTGTCCTTGAAGTAGGTTATTTTGTCGATGTATATCAAAATACTTGGTTTGACACGATTTATCATGAACATGTTGACTATCATACTGTTGCGCCATTCGAAAATTTGTTTGCTCGTGTTGGTATGGAGCTCATTGATATTGAAAGAATTGATCCACAAGGTGGTTCAATTCGCGTCATGGCTCAAAAACAAGGTGGTAAACATCAAAGAGCGGCCTCTGTTGATGAGTTGATTGCTCTCGAGCATGAGCTTGGTCTGGATAAAGCTGAGACGTTACATGAATTCGATAAAAAGATTAGTCTTGTAAGAGATAATCTACAGAAATTAGTTCACTCTCTAAAAGAAGACGGTAAAGTTATTGCGGGCTTTGGTGCACCAACTAAAGCAACAACACTAATGGCTCATTTTGGTTTGGATGAAAAAGTGCTGGATTTCATAGTTGATGATAATCCCTTAAAGCAGGGACTATATACTCCGATAACGCATATCCCAGTATTATCGTCAGAAGCACTTTATGAACGCAAGCCAGATTACGTTCTCATCTTAGCTTGGAATTTTGCAGAGCCAATAATGAAAATGCAAGAAAGGTATGGGAAAGAGATAGGTCAATTTATTGTACCGATGCCTATACCTCAAATTGTTAAATAAAAAAATTGAGATAACAAAACTTAATACGGAAACTCTAAATGACAAAAAAAAGGGTCCTCGTTGTATCACCTCATCCTGATGATGAAACACTGGGTGTCGGTGGAACAATAGCAAAATATTCTGCTGAAGGTCATGAAGTTCATGTTTTAATGATATCGGGTCATCTACCACCGTTATATAAACGTGAAGATTATGAAAAAACGGTAGATGAAGCACATCGTGCTTTTAAGGTTTTAGGTGTGACAAAGTCAGACTTTCTAGAACTACCCGCCACAATGATAGGCGATCTTCCTTTGCATGAAGTAAACGGTAAAATCTGTAAAATTGTGGATGATTTCAGTCCGCATATTGTTTTCTGTCCGTACCCAGATCGCCATATCGATCACCGTCTTGTATTTGATAGTGTGATGGTTGCTACAAGACCTGTTGGCAAGGGCAAAGATATTGAAATTGTTGCGGCGTATGAAACTTTATCTGAAACACACTGGAATGCACCACATATAGAACCGAATTTTACTCCGAACTGGGTTATTGATATCACCAGTACGATTGATAAAAAAATCGAAGCATTAAAATCTTATGAGTCTCAAATTTCCGATTTTCCTGGACCTAGATCAATTGAGGCCGTAGAAGCACTAGCTAAATTTAGAGGAACACAGGCAGGTTTTGCTTATGGTGAA
>CAYYNM010000003.1:0-5828 GCA_964472945.1 uncultured Methylomarinum sp.
CCCAGTTATAGAACATTTTCTTGTAGGGACAAGCACTGATACACATGCGCCAGCTACGACATTTGTCTTGGTCAACTAAAACAATTCCGTCTTCTTCGCGTTTATATAAAGAACCCGAAGGGCAGGCAGCAACACAAGCAGGATTGACACAGTGGTTACACATACGTGGCAAATACATTAGGAAAGTTTGTTCAAACTCACCATAAACCTGCTTTTCCATATCGCTAAAGTTTACATCTTGGCCACGATGTTTAAACTTTCCGCCTAAATCATCCTCCCAGTTTGGGCCCCACTCGATTTTTTCCATCCGTGTACCATCAATCAAAGATCGAGGTCTCGCAGTTGGCGTTGCTTCTACTAATTCGCTATTTTGCAGGGTGGCATAGTCATAAGTGAAAGGTTCGTAGTAATCATCAATGGTTGGCATATTGGGGTTCATAAAAATATTCTTTAAAATATTTCTACGACTGCCCGTTTTTAATTGCAATTTGCCATTTTCTAAATCCCAACCACCATTCCATTTTTCCTGGTCTTCCCAGTTTTTTGGGTAACCAATACCAGGCTTTGATTCCACATTATTAAACCAGGCGTATTCAACCCCTTTACGGTTAGTCCAGACATTTTTACAAGTTACTGAACAGGTATGACAACCGATACATTTATCGAGATTCATCACCAGTGAAAAATTTGCTCTTACTTTCATTGTTATTTCACCTTTTAAGGTAAGGTTAATATATTTTTAAAAAACATTAAATCGTAACTATTTAGAGTATGCGCTATTAAAATATAAGTGATTGATTTATCTGTTAATTGGGGCGCAGGCTAAAGCCTGCGCCCCAACAAATCCAATACACTGAGTCACATTAAATTTTGGTAATATTTTTCGTAAAACTACTATTTTTTTGTTCGCCATCCGTATTAAAAAAACGAATTAAGCCTTGTTGTTCTACCAACCAGACCTCAATTGCCCCCGCTTCTAAATACAATAAAATTTTATCTTGCATTTCAGTCATAGTATTTGATGGAGAAAGAATTTCAATGCAAATTTCTGGTGCAGAATTTGCACAAATCTCTTCACAATGTTGTTGGAAATAGTCTTCTGTCCCCCAGGCAACATCAGGTACTTTAACACCGAGCCGTGTCTGAATTGCTAATTCAGTAAAGACTCTGCCTTTTAACTCCGTTCCTAAAACTGTTGCCAGGGTACCTTGTAAATAACTGTGCATAAAAGAAGATGGAGACATTTCTATATTTCCCTGTTCATTTAATTCGATTTTATAAGGTAAATCTTGTAAAGATTTATCCGCTAATACATCTTGCCATTGCATTATTGTTCCTCATTTGTATAAGGTGCCTGTGCTATACCCTCAGGATTCAATTGTTCTTCTTTTTCAGCGGTTAATGGCTCTTCTAACCACTGAATATCCTGATTTTCAATTTTATGCAACAGAACATATTCATCACGTTGTGAACCTACAGTACCGTAATAGTTAAATCCATAACTTAACTGTGCATAACCGCCAATCATATGTGTTGGTTTAACGGTAATACGGGTCACACTGTTTAAAATACCACCACGCTTACCGGTGGTATTAGAACCGGGTACGTTCACGTTTTTCTCTTGGGCGTGGTACATCAATGTCATACCATCAGGGATTCGCTGACTAACAACGGCACGCGCAATAGTTGCTCCATTAATATTAAGTGCTTCTACCCAATCATTATCTTCAATGCCTGCTTTTTCTGCATCGGTTTCAGAAATCCAAAGGTGAGGGCCGCCACGAGAGAGCGTTAACATGCGTAAATTATCATGATAGGTACTATGAATACCCCATTTACCATGTGGTGTAAGCCAGTTCAGTTTTAAATGCGGCTTATCACCTATCTTTTTTTCCATTTCGGCTAAAGTCAGCATATCCACTGCGGGTTTATAGCAACAGAAAGCTTCACCAAAATCACGCATCCATTGATGATCCTGATAGAACTGAGCTCGGCCTGTTAAAGTGCGGAAAGGGATATGCTCATGGATATTGGTATAACAAGCGTTGTAGCTGACCTTTTCAGACTCAATACCACTCCAGGTAGGCGCAGTAATAATCTTACGAGGTTGGGCTTTAATATCACGAAAAGTGATTTTATCGTCTTCTCGTGATAAAGCCAGGTGAGTATGATCTACCCCAGTTTTACTACTTAAAGCTTTCCATGATCTAACGGCGACTTCACCATTGGTTTCTGGTGCTAAGGCAAGAATGGTTTCACAAACACTAATATCATCTTCTAATGATGGCATACCTTTAGTAATGCCTTCATCTTTAATGGTGTAGTTAATTGCCTTTAAATGCTCGTATTCTTTTTCAGTATTCCAGTCGATACCCTTAATATTGTTGCCTTGTTTAGGTAATAAAGGCCCTAAAGCAGTGTATTTTTTATAAGTATTAACAAAATCACGTTCAACGACTTTTAATACCGGCATTGTTTTACCAGGAATAGGCTCACACTCACCACGTTTCCAGTCTTTTACATCCATCGCTTGAGCAAGCTCGGCAGGCGTATCATGTAAAAGCGGTAAGGCTACAATATCTTTTTGCTTCCCTAAATGTTTTTCTGCTAATTTGGAGAAAGTTTCTGCTAATGTTTTAAATATTTGCCAATCAGAACGTGACTCCCAACCGGGGTCAACCGCTTGAGTTAAGGGGTGGATAAAAGGATGCATATCGGTGGTATTTAAATCATTTTTCTCATACCAAGTAGCCGTTGGTAAAACAATATCTGAGTATGCACCGGTTGAATTTAAACGGAAGTTTATATCAACCATTAAATCTAATTTAGCGATAGGCGCATCTTTATGCCACTTTATTTCCTGGCCTTTCGCTTCAGGTAGCACATCTTGCATTACACCATTTTGTGCGCCTAGTAGATGTTTAAGAAAATATTCATGGCCTTTAGCACTACTACCAATTAAGTTAGCACGCCAGACAAATAAGTTACGAGGGTGGTTTTCAGGAGCATCAATATCTTCCGCAGCAAATTTAATGTCGCCAGATTTTAATTGTTCTACTAAATAATCAGAGACACCTTTTTCATCGGTTGCACCTGCAGCTTCAGCATCTTTAACAATATCCATAGGGTTTTTGTTAAAATGAGGCGATGAGGGTAACCAACCTAAACGTTGAGAAACAACGTTATAATCAGCTAAATTATGTCCTTTATAATTAGCTTGTGCTGTTGCCGCTAGCAAACCATCGGCTTCCAATTTCTCATAACGCCATTGGTCAGTATGAAAATAAAAATAAGTTGTACCGTTCATGTGGCGGGGTGGTTTTTGCCAGTCTAATGCAAAGGCAACAGGAGCCCAGCCTGCTTGTGGCCGTAGTTTTTCTTGTCCAACATAGTGACACCAGCCACCACCACTTTGACCGATACATCCACACATATGCAATAGATTCATAATGGCACGATAAGGCATATCATTATGATACCAATGGTTTAAACCAGCACCTACGATAACCATTGATTTACCCATGGTTTTCGAGGCATTGTCTGCAAACTCACGACCACTGCGGATAATATCGGCTTGTTTTACCCCAGTGATTTTCTCAGCCCAAGCTGGAGTGTTTGGAATACTTGCATCATCATATCCTGAAGCAATATCCCCCCCTAAACCACGGTCTAAACCATATTGAGCGAGTTGTAAGTCAAATACAGTAGCAACAAAGACTTCTTTGCCGTTTAAAGTGACTTTTTTAACAGGGACGTTGCGTTTCATGGGAACATCAACACCTGTTTGGAAATCAGGCATTAATACCTCAACCACATCATCTTTATCGAAAATAAGACTTAAACGAGGTTTAGTTTTCTTTCTATCTTTTTTAGAAACAAGGTTCCATTTACCTTCTTCACCCCAGCGAAAACCAATTGAACCGTTTGGTGCAATAATGTTGCCTGTTTTTTCATCAACAACCACTGTTTTCCAATCTGGGTTATTTTCTTCACCCAGAGAGTTATCAAAATCAGCAGCACGAACAAAACGACCATTAACATAAGAACCTTCATACTCATCTAATATAACCAACATTGGCATATCAGTATAAGTACGCGCATATTCTTCAAAATAAGCATCTTGGCTTTCAATAAAGAACTCTTTTAAAGCAACGTGTCCCATGGCCAAAAAGATTGCGGCATCAGTCCCCTGTTTAGCTGGCATCCAAAGATCAGCAAATTTAACGTATTCTGCATAATCTGGTGAGATAGCAACCACTTTCGCACCTTTATAGCGGACTTCTGAATAAAAATGCGCATCAGGTGTACGTGTCATCGGTAAATTAGAACCAGCAACAA
The DNA here is from genome assembly GCA_964472945.1 of uncultured Methylomarinum sp. Lineage (GTDB taxonomy): Bacteria > Pseudomonadota > Gammaproteobacteria > Methylococcales > Methylomonadaceae > QPIN01. The sequence goes on from CAYYNM010000003.1 coordinate 4,339, forward strand.
CGATATAAGTGGAGTTATACCAATCAGCTGATTCAGGAACATCAGTCTGTTCTCCCCAAACCTGAGGTGAGGCAGGTGGTAAATCACAATACCAATCGTAGAAAGATAAACAAGCACCACCAATAAGAGATAAGTAGCGACTACCTGCCGCGTAACTAATCATCGACATAGCCGGGATAGGGGAGAAGCCTGCTATTCTATCCGGGCCATGCACTTTAATAGTATATATATTAGATGCGGCAATAATTTCAGAAACTTCTTCCCAATCAACACGTACAAAACCGCCTAAGCCACGAACAGCGGTATATTTTTTACGTTTTTCAGGATCTTCTTGAATGGCTGCCCAGGCTTCCACAGGGTCTTTACCAGCATCTCGCTCTTCTCTATATAAAGAAACTAAGCGCTCTCTAATTAAAGGGTGCTTAACACGCAGAGGGCTGTATAAATACCAGGAGAAACTCGCACCACGCGGACAGCCACGCGGTTCATGGTTTGGCATATCGGGTCGCGTTCGGGGGTAGTCCGTTGCTTGCATTTCAAAAGCAACTAAGCCATTTTTGACATGGATATTCCATGAGCAACTACCTGTGCAATTGACTCCATGCGTAGAGCGCACGACTTTATCAAAACGCCAGCGGTTACGATAACCGTCTTCCCATTGGCGATCTTCATTAGTCACTATGCCATGTCCTCCTGAAAAGGTTGACTGGACTTTTTTGAAAAAGCTTAGACGGTCTAAAAAATGACTCATCGTGGTTTTCTCCTGTTAATTTTGTTGTTATGTTGGGGCGCAGGCTTTAGCCTGCTTTATTTAAAGAAATGCAGGCTAAAGCCTGCGCTCCAAAATGTTACGGGTTATAAAATTCGCCATCTTTTCGAAGATAAAACCACCAATTGATCATAATACAAACCACGTAAAATGCAGCAAACCCCATTAAAGCTACTTCAGGTGTAGTCGCTTTAATTTGTTCGCCAAAAACTTTAGGAATGTAAAAAGCTCCGTAAGCCGCTACTGCAGAAGTCCAGCCTAGGACCGGACCGACTTGTTCTTTTGGAAAAACCATGGCAATCGTTCTAAAAGTTGAACCGTTACCAATCCCCGTTGCTGCAAATAAAAACAAAAAGATAATAAAGAAAGGGACAAAGTATTGTTCAGGAGTTGCTGAGTTGTAGGCGGCTTTCATGTAATAAGCAACGCCAGCAGCACAGATAACCATAACAAAAGAACAAACATGAGTAACCCACGCACCGCCAAACTTATCAGCGATCATGCCGCCGACAGGGCGAATCAACGCTCCAATAAAAGGCCCCATCCATGCATACATCAAAGCACTTGGTCCGTTAGGATTGGGTATATCATGATTCATGACACCATTAACCATAACATGCTGATAGCCAAAAATAACCTTGATCGCCAAAGGGAAACAAGCGGCAAAACCGATAAATGAGCCGAATGTCATAGTGTAAATAATACTCATTACCCAGGTATG
>CAYYNM010000003.1:5928-39241 GCA_964472945.1 uncultured Methylomarinum sp.
GATGTGGCTTGAAGTACCATGGGATCACCCCCCAATGCACCAAATAAACCAAAAGTCATTGATAGAGGGATAAGAATTTGCATAGTGGTAACACCAAAGTTACCCAGTCCTGCATTAAGTCCTAACGCCAATCCCTGTACTTTTTTTGGGAAGAAAAAGCTGATATTCGACATGGAAGAAGCAAAATTGCCTCCTCCAAAGCCAGATAATAAGGCTAAAATCTGAAACACCCAAAAAGGTGTGTTTTGATCTTGTAGAGCAAGACCTGTTCCAAAGGCCGGTACCATTAATAAAGCAGTGGTAAAAACGATTGTATTACGCCCGCCACATAAGCGAATAAAAAAACTACTAGGTATTCGTAGAGTGGCACCCGTTAAACCTGCAATCGCCATTAAAGTAAATAATTGCGATTTTTCATAAGGAAAGCCAAGGTTTAGCATTTGTACGGTGATAATCCCCCAGTATAACCAAACAGCAAAACCACATAATAAACTAGGGATAGAGATCCATAGATTACGATTAGCTATTTTTTTGCCTTCAGACTCCCAAAACTCTTCGTCTTCGACATCCCACTTATGTAAATCAGACATATTTTTCCCTCTTGAAATATAAAATAATTCTTCCACAAATTATACGCTTTCTATCCCTATAAACATAGAGTTAATAGGGGATATGAGGTGTTAAATTAGTAGCATAATTATTGATAAAGTGTTTTTTTTTAGGTTACAATCAAATTATGGTTTAGATAGACTTAAGCCATGTTTTTTATTATGTAATTTAAAGGTATTGAAAATGGCAAAATATAAATGTAAAACTTGCGGTCATATTTATGATGAAGCGGCAGGTGATCCAAGAAATGGAGTTCCTGCAGGCACTGCTTGGGCTGATGTGCCTGATAGTTGGGAGTGTCCAAAATGTGGCGCAGCAAAAGTTATGTTTAACAAAGTCCTCGGCAGTTAAATATTAAACAGGCCAAGGATGGCCTTTTTTTAACCCCCCGTTCCAGGTTCTTAAATATCAAATTTAAGTTCTCTTCTCGCTTGTTTCCGTTTATTTCTTTAATCCCTTATCTACTAATATTATCCCTCTTTTGGCTTTTATAAATTAAGAAAAATCAGATCATTAATAGTCACTAATCATTGAATAATTAAAAAAATTTATTAAATTAGTATTGCATATGAAATACATAAGTATTGTTTTTGTATCATTTTAGCAATTAAAAAACAATAAAATAATAGACCTGTAACCCGCATATTTACTAATACATTAGAGTTTTTTAATGTTGTATGTTGTTTTTTTTGGTAAATAGTTGTTTTTTTGCAAATACATACTATAATTCCCGTTAATTATTAAAAATCATAGGGGAGTATAAATGTCTTCAGATAAAACTTTAAGTAAAATGGGTCATTTTAGCTTATCAGCTATTTCAGCTGCTATTTTGGCGGTCTCAGCTAGTGCACCTGCATCGGCTGGTATTAACGAAAATATTGAAAATGCACTTAAATTTGGTCAAGATGATGCAAAATATGGTCAAGTTAAACTGGATATTCGTTTGCGTTATGAGAATGCTGATACTCAACATACCACTAAAAAAACAGCAAATGCTTTTACTACACGGTTTAGAATTGGTTATTTATCGCCTAAATTCCAAGGGTTACAAGGATATGCGGAGTTTGAAGCGAATCAGGATATAGGACTTAATGACTATAGCAATAAAAGAAATGGAAGTGTTCGTAAAGGTGGGTTTGATACCATCCAAGACCCACAAGATACAGAGCTAAACCAGTTATGGTTAAGATATGATGGTATCCCAGATACTTCAGTTAAATTTGGTCGTCAAAGAATTAAACTTAACAATGATCGTTTTATCGGTAATGTTGGATGGAGACAAATGGAGCAAACATTTGACTCTGTTTTGCTAACTAATAAATCAATAGCTAATACAACAGTTAAAATTGGTTATATTGACCAGGTTAAGACGATTATTTCTACAACGGATGATATGTCTACACCTTTTATAAATATTGATTATGATATTGCAGGTATTGGTAAGCTAACGGCTTATAGTATTTGGATGGATTATAATGAAGCGGCAAAGGTAACTAAGTCTAACCAAACTTATGGTATTCGTTTAAACGGTGGCAGAAAAGTTACCGAAGATATTAAAGTACTTTATACCGTTGAATATGCACGCCAATCAGATTATGACCGTAATACTAATAATTATGAAGCAGACTACTATCATATCATTGGTGGTGCTTCCGCTTATGGTTTAACTTTTAAAGGTGCAATAGAGCAACTTGATGGTAGAGGTGAATCTGCATTCCAGACACCATTAGCAACCAAACATGGTTTTAATGGTTGGGCTGATATTTTTCTAACCACCCCGGCACAAGGTTTACGGGATGTGTATGGCTCAGCAGCAGCTACAGTTCAAGGTGTGAAATTTATGGGTGTTTATCATAATTTTTCTGATGATACTGGAAATAAGAGCTATGGTAATGAATACGACCTTATAATGACAAAGAAAATTGGTAAGCATTATTCATTACTCGCTAAATATGCAAATTATAATGCAGATCAACAAGGAAATGATACTCAAAAAATATGGATTCAAGGTGGAATTCACTTTTAAAGAACTTCTAAATAGTTGAGTTAAAAAGGGCTATTCAGGGTTGAATAGCCCTTTTTTATGCGTGATTATTTTAGAACATAAGCAACGAAACTTTCCTTACAGGTTATAGCTTTAGATAAGCCCTTACTTAAGTAAGGGCTGTTAATAGGTATATTGTTTTAATATGAAATTTTTTTTGCTAACTATTCAATGTTTTTTGTTAGTTTCCTGTGCAACTCCGGCACAAAGGTTTTATGACAAAGCAACAGAGTTTGGATTTAGTTCTCAAATAATAAAATCAAAAAAATTTCAGCATACAATATATCAAACTAATACACCTGTAAAAAATGGCGTGCTTCATGTTTACCTTGATGGTGATGGAACACCATGGATAAGAAACCGTTGGGTTGCCACTGACCCAACAGCAAGAAATCCTCTAATTCTAAGGTTAATGAAACTGGATACGATGCCTTCCCTTTTATTAGGAAGGCCTTGTTATTATGATTTGAAGCATAGGGTTGGCTGTGACAATAAATATTGGACGTCACATAGATACTCCAGATTAGTGGTTGATAGTATGGTATCCGTTTTAAACCAATGGCTTGATAAGCATAAGTTTAAAAAAGTGGTGTTAATTGGTTATAGTGGTGGTGGAAGTTTAGCTATGTTAATAGCAGGCGATATACAAAAAGTGAGTAAGGTGGTGACCGTCGCAGCTAATTTAGATATAGCTGCCTGGAGTCACTATCATGGTTATTTAACCTTAAAAGAATCTTTAAATCCTGCAGATGAAATGCTTTTAAGCAAAAAAATAAAACAATATCATTTTGCTGGGCAGGATGATGCGGAGGTGCCCGCTAGTATTATTGAGGAATTTGCAAATAACCAAGGTAATGCATCTTTTTATAAAGTAGAAAAACAGGATCATGCTAGCAATTGGGAGAGTGTGTGGCTTTATATACTCTCTATAATTAACAAATAAGATAGAAAGTTGGCAACAGATTTCAAAGTTTTTTTATTGAAAGTATCTGTTGTATCTATAATACCTATTAAAGACAGATAATTTTTTTCTAAGATAGTTTCAATCAGTCTAAATAATAAATTTAATATTAGCTGCTTGAGAATGAATGAGCATAATTTACGGCGGATTAAAGATGAAAAAACTAATTTTACTCACGGCTATTGTTTTAATAGGATGTCAACCGGTAAGAGTTGATGAAGCCAATTATTTAAAAGCCACAGAAGGTTATAGCGCGGAAGATACCAATAAATTATTTGTAGTTGACTGTTTGTTACCTTCTCAAATTCGGAAGTTGGGTAGTCAAGTGACCTACTTAACAGCAAGGCGGCCCATTAAAACTACCGCAGGTAATTGTGAAATGAGAGGGGGAGAGTATGTGGCTTATGATCGTAGTAATTATGCCAGTGCTTTAAAAGTCTGGTTACCACAAGCTAAAAGTGGTGATGTTAAGGCACAGGTGATGGTGGGGGAGATTTATGAAAAAGGTTTAGGGAGTATGGCAGACCCCGCTATGGCTTTTATGTGGTATAAAAAAGCTGCGTTAAAGGGGGACTCTAATGCGCAAATAAATTTAGGTCATTTATATGAAAAGGGCTTGGGGGTAAAAAAGAATTTACCTAAAGCACTAAACTGGTATAGAAAAGCTTCAGGTCTAGAAAATACGGATTTAGAATTTGCCTCAGTTACTGAAACTAATGTGGCTGCTAGTTATGAACAGAAATTACAAAAATTAAGAGATATATCTGCTAATTATCAGCAACAGGCAAATGCTTTACGAGTGAAATTAAACCAATCGCAAAAAAAATATAACCGTCAAAAAAATAAGTTACAACAGTTTAAGAAAAAGCTAGAGCACACTCAAAAGATATTAAATCAAGAAAAAAATAGTAGTAATGGTGATCTGAGTAAAATAAGAAAACTTAAATTTGAATTACAAAGTAACCAGGCTTCTTATCAGGCACAAAAAATAAAATTAGCAGAAATACACCAAGATAATTTGCAAGCAAGTTCTATATACCACAAACAATTGAAGAGCTTTAAACAGCAATTAAAAATTAGCGAAGAGGATTATTTTGATATTTTTGTTCAAATTAAGCGCGAAATGAAGAATATTGAGGCAAATGCTAAAACGGCTAAGTCAACACAAGATAAGTTATCTGTTGAACAAATGCGCAATAAACTTAAGACAGAAAAAGCCAATTTGTTAGCACTAGGCAAACAGATAAAACAATTAAAGAAAAATATTACAGAAACTTCTAAAATTACTACTAGTTTGGAAAATGAGGGTGGTAAGCGAATACAGTTTGCGCAAGCAGGAATAGAAATTATTGAACCTGCTATGATACTAACAAGAGGCATACCTAGCTATCAATTAAGATCGATTACAGCAAGTAAAAAAGTGATAGGTAGAGTTTCTTACCCACAAGCTTTGCAATCTTTAACGGTTAATGGAATTTCAACAAAAGTTGATGATAAAGGTGTGTTTCATGCCATGGTTGATATTAAGAATGAATTAAATGCTGTTGAAATTATTGCCAATTATAATAAAACTAAAAAGCCTAGTGTAATAAGCTTTAATTTGTTGGCAAAAGGGCAGTTTGAAAATTATATTGATTATGCAGCTCCTACTAATGCCATTGCAAAGTCATACCCTTCAATTGATTTTGGTCGTTTTTATGCCTTGATTATTGGCAATAAAGACTATAAACAATTAAGTACTTTAAAAACTTCAGTCAGTGATGCTAAAGCTGTGGAACAGATTTTAAGAACTCAATATGGCTATAAAACAACTTTACTAATTAATGCAAATAGGCATCAAATGATGACTGCTTTTGATGGCTTACGTAAGAAGCTTACTGAAAAAGATAATTTATTAATTTATTATGCTGGACACGGTGAAATAGACAAGTCAGATAATAGTGCTTATTGGTTGCCCACAGATGCAGAGCCTGATAATACGGCTAACTGGTTGTCAAGCTATAGTATTACTCAGTTTATTAACATTATTAATGCCAGACATATTTTGGTGGTGGCTGATTCATGTTATTCAGGTGCTATGACACAAAGATCTATCGCACGCTTACCAGATAAAATATCAGAAGCCAAACGCAAAAAATGGCTTCAATTTATGGTTAACAGAAAAGCTAGAACAATAATGACATCAGGAGGGGTCAAGCCGGTACTTGATTCTGGTGGTGGGCAGCACTCGGTTTTTGCTAAAGCATTTTTAACTGCATTAAGAAATAATACAGGATTGATGGAAGATTATGAATTATATAGAAAGGTAGAAAGTAATGTCCGACGAACCGCTTCCTTGGTTGGGTTTAATCAACAACCTCAGTATTCTGCAATGTTACATTCTGGACATCAGGGTAGCCCTTATTTTTTTGTTAGCAAAGGCCTTTAGTTATACGGGTTAATTATGAGTTCCTCTAAAAATAATGAATTAGATGATGCAACCGTTATTCAGCGTCCCAACAATAGGGGTAATGATGAAACGGTTATTAATATTAATTCATCGGTTGATGATGCGACAGTTGTTCAACAAAAGCACAGTATCCACACGGAACAACAGGAGCAAAAAACTGCTGTTATGCATGATATAAATATGGCTTCTGCTGCAAATGTATCTATAACCTTAAGTGTTGGTTCTATTTTACAACGACGTTTTGTGTTGCAGGAAGTGTTAGGTAGTGGAGGGATGGGTACGGTTTATAGAGCAACAGATTTACGTCGACAGGAAGCTCAAGATCAACAACCTGATGTGGCTATTAAAGTTTTAAATAATGAATACAGGGATGACCCTGAATTATTTATCGCCTTACAAAGAGAAACTAAAAAAACCCAATTATTAGCACATCCAAATATTGTGACTGTTTATGATTTTGATCGTGATGGTAGCAATGTTTTTATGGTAATGGAGTTGTTAGAAGGAAAGTCCCTATCTCAATTTATCAGGGAAGATTGCGTAGGTGGAATGGCTTTTAAAAAAGCTAATAGAATAATCAGAGGGTTGGCTTTGGCATTAGCCTATGCGCATAACAATAATATAATTCATTCAGACTTTAAGCCTGGTAATGTTTTTATCACGAAAGATGAACACGTTAAAGTATTGGATTTTGGCATTGCCTGTGCCGCAGTACGCAACGAATTAGAACATGATGATACGGTCTTTAATGCGCGTGATTTGGGGGCTTTAACTCCTGCATATGCAAGTTTGGAAATGATACAGGGTAAAGACCCCGATCCATCAGATGATGTTTATGCATTAGCTTGTGTTTGCTATGAAATCCTAAGTGGAAAACATCCCTACGGAAAACTTTCAGCGGAAAAAGCCTTGGAAGTGGGCCTGGAAGTACCAGTGATTAAAGGGTTAAACCGTAGACAGCAAAATGCTTTGAACCGTGCTTTAGCACTAACCCGAGAACAACGTACGGCAACTGTAGGTATGTTTCTTGATAATATAGAACCTCAAGTTTTCTGGCCAAAGTTGTTGATTGCTATGTTAGTTATAGGGAGCCTGGGTTTTGTTGCTAGTTATTACTATGTTTTTAATGAGTTGGATATTGTTGATGACTCAATAATTAAACTTTCTGATGAACAAAAGTTAGCGGTTAAAGATTTTTTAGAGCTAGCTGATATTCATTTTGAAGTTGGGTATTTAACAGCTCCTTCAGGCAGTAATGCTTTATGGGCTTATCGGCAAGTCTTAACTATAGATCCTTATAATAAAGATGCCAAAAAAGGTTTAAAGAAAATTGCGAGTCTTATTCAAAAAAAGGCGTTTGAATTATATGACTCAGGTAATTACAAAGCAAGTTTAATGAAGGTTGAAGAAGGTTTAGAAGCTGTTCCAAAAGATGAATCTTTATTAAACTTAAAAAATCAAATTTTAAAAGCAGCCGTTTTAAATTAAAAGGTTTTGTGAAGTTGTATCTTCGTAGGAGCGGCTTTAGCCGCGACATCTATAGTTTTGTAGGGCAGACTTTCAGTCCGTAAAACTGAAATAAACTGTCTCTATGGCGGACTGAAGTCCGCCCTACAGTTTAAAGCCTATAAAAAACAGGGTAAAGTAGATATGTTTCTTTTTTGCACTTTAAAAGTCAAACCTCACGCCTAAATTAACAGATTGTGAAGAAATATATCTCATAGCAATACGGTTATCGTATTGTATAAACGCAGAGCTACCGTACGGTAATTGAACTGATACTGACGCACTTATATTCATATAATCTCGGTCTGGTTTATCAGTTTGAATGGTAAAACCATTGTTATTGGAACTAACAAAATCAGCATTAATAATTCGACTATTATTTTGGTATTGATGCTCCCATTCCAGTATCAATTGAGAACTAAATACACCGAGGGAAGTACTTGTTACCTTGGATGCTACTACACCAATATCAGTAGTTAATGAATTCATGCTTTGAGCATTATAGTTTATGTTTAAGCCTAAATCAGCACCATATTCTTGAGAAGCATTAATATTGTTATGAGTATATTCAGTACTTCCTCTTATACCAAAACTCCATTCCTGATAGGGAATGTCATATCCCATATTAATGTTGAAATTACTTTGTAATCCATCAGCATTACTGCTAGCAACCGTATTAACACTCCCCACAGCATCAATATAATTAATGTTTCGATTGGTGTGGTACTGGTTATAAGCACCGCTGACCATTAAATCAACATACCAGTTATCGGTTAAATTGATTGAACCAAATCCAGTTAAACTATAATTATTGAGCGCTTGGTTGCCGCCTTGTGCTGCAAATTGTGTGGTGGCATTACTGTAGCCCACCGCAAGTCCCAATAATAAACGCTGACTCATCCGGTAATCAACTCCTCCGGTAAAACCATAAGAATTAGAATAAAAACCACGTTCCAATAGAGAGGTTTCACGGTCAGTAAAATTAAACTGGGCATTTAAAAATGCGCCCAACTGACTTTGCAGGCTATCACCTTCATAACTATTCTCGCTTGCATTTACTACATTGTTATAATAAGGAAATTTCATGGCTAGGATATTAATTGGCAGAGTATTACCATTAAAGAGCATGGCTAATTTTTGATAATTTTGAAAGCCTCCCATACCTGAAGTTTGTGTTCTATTTGCCATAAGACGCTGAGTAATATTGGCACTTTGAATCTGGCTGGTGATATTAGATGTTGTTTCTATTGCCGCTTGCTGTTGTGGTGCGATTTCTGCTAAAGCTTTTTGATACACAGCAGTTCCACCTGGTTGACTCAACAAAGGTGTCAGCCTATTCAGAGCTGCTTGTGGTATAACTTTACTAACAGGTAGGAGTGGTGAATCGGGAGGTAATACTTCATTTATTTGCAAGTTTAGCTTTGTCCCATCATTAACAACAGTACAACTTATATTAAAGGGTAAATTATTACAAAATACATTGCTAAATTGATTGTTAATACTCTGAGCCGCAATCAAATTAAACTGGTTACCTATTGCTGGTACAAAGCTGTTAATTAATTTGATATCAAGCACACCGCCTAGTGTTACATTGCCACTTGCATCAATGGCATCATATTGAGTGCCTCGTGTTAAACCCCCTAACTCCATGGTTAATGTATTGCTGTTAGCAAAGGTGATATTTTGTGCAGTAATCAAAGCTGGACTATTTCCTGGTGAATAACTGCCGGCAAACGTGATATGACCAAGATACCCCCCCGACCCTGAAACGACACCCAATAAACTAAGGCCAGGACCCAAATCTAAAATAGTCCCATTATTTATCAAAGTACCTCCAAAATTGCCGCTACTAAAAGCTAACCCCCCTGTTTGATTATGAGTGGTGCCTTGATAGGTATTATTACCTGCAAGTGTTAAATTACCATTTCCTATTTTAACCAGGCTACCGCTACCACTTATATTTCCTGCATAAGTTCCATTTCCAGTCTGATCAAAAACAAGCTGAGCGTTATTAAGTATATTACCTTGTAAACTGCTGCTATTACCTTGCAAAATACCCGTGTTTACGGTGGTGCCTCCAGTGTAATTATTACTCCCAGTAATAATTAGCGTTCCTGCACCTTGCTTGATCAGGTTTCCGCTGCCACTTATACTCCCTATAAAAGTTCCATTTCCAGTCTGATCAAAAACAAGCTGAGCGTTATTAAGTATATTACCTTGTAAACTGCTGCTATTACCTTGCAAAATACCCGTGTTTACGGTGGTGCCTCCAGTGTAAGTATTATTTCCCGTAATAAGCAGTGCTCCCGAACCTTGCTTGGTCAGATTACCATTACCATTTATATTACCTGCATAGGATAAAGTGGTATTACCATCAACATCAAAGGTACCACCACCGGAGTTAACCGTGACACCTCGAAAGGCATTAAGCGTGAAGTTCGTTGTAGTTTTCAGTATACCTTGGTCAAAGTTTAAAAAATTAGCGGTGGTTGATGATGGTGCAGGGCCTAAGTCATTGTCGGAAGAAATAATTAAAGTAGAGTTATTAATATCATTTTTTCCAAAAACATTTATCTGGTATGAAGCAAAGGTAGTATTAGTAGTGCCATGATTAATACCAGTAGTACCTGTTACTGTTGGGAAAAATCGAAACTGTAGGGTAGAAGCAGCTCCAATGTAATAAATACCTCCTTGTGTCGGTGCATTAGTCGTCCATGAAAAAGGGTTAAGACTTATATTATTATGAATTTGCCCAGAAAAAAGACCTATATTATTAGGGGAACCTGTTTGAACTGTACCTCGAGGTATCCATGCCACATACTCTTGAATGATACAGTTGGGGCAGAAATTTTGATTTGTAAAGGTAATGTTAGCATTACCTATTAATGAAAGAGAACTTCCTGCCGAGACATTGGCAATATTGCCAGAAAAATTACCCGAAGTAACACTGGTAAATAAAGGGTTACTAATAGTCATAAAACCATGAATATTATTGTAATCTACGTTACTACTAAGGTTTGTTGCAAACCCTGAACTACAATAAAACCACAACAGGTAAAAAACTAGCCAGGCTATTCGATATGATATTTTCATAGTGATGTTTTCATTTTTTATATGTATTCGAATTAGCCTGGAGTTGGTGAATAATTGATTATTAAATAGTCGCCTAGTTTTCTCCAGATGGTTTTAATATAACTTCATATTTTTTTAAATTAATAGTTAGAGGAGGAAGGTTTTTATCATGATCAATTTTAAATATTGATTTCCACTGGGATTTGTCAAGATCCCTGTAGGCAGCAAGTACGGCTATAAAATTACTTTTTCTTTGGATTTCAAAAACTTTGTTAAGAATTTTTTGCCCCGGTATTATTTCAAGTTCCTTTCTGTATAATAAATCTTGAGCCAAAATAGTCTTGTCATTTTCATACAAGGTAAAAAAATCGTTTTTATCAAAAGTATCAATATGCGTCAATTGGTAGATGCGAAGAACAATGGGAGAAGCTCTGTTCTTATAATCTGGATTAAGGTTTTCAGTAGCGATAATGTTTAAGTCTATAGGAATGGAAGTTTTTGGTGTACTACAAGCGGAAAGCATTAAAATGCTGAGAAAAATAAAAAAAAAATTGAAATAGGAGTAGGTCTGTTTCACTTAATTGGCCTTATTTGTTAAAAATACAAAAAATTTAGCACCTTTCATAACGACTAAAAAATAGTTGACACTTTTAACGTAGGTTAGATGAGATTATCAAGCGTAGCGCGATAACGTCTCCGACATGTAGCATAACCTTTGTCGGATGACGTTATCGCTTATCCAACCTACAAATAAACTTAACGTGTAAACTGAAGAATGAAAGATGCCAAAAACTTTCATTATTACTAATTCTATAGTAGAAGAAGGTTTATATCTATAGTTTTGAAGTAAGTAAAAAATATTGCTTATTTCCTCGTTTATAGTCTATGCTCTTTTAGTATGTTTATTACTCAATTAGATTGATTATGCCATTAATACTCACAATACAGTCAATAGAAGGGCAAGCTTGTGTTGAAGACAATAAGGTCATTATTGGTGAAGGTGGAGGGTCTATTGGACGTTCTGATAGTAGTTCTTTGGTGTTACCCGATGAAAATAAACTAATTTCAAGGTGCCATGCAAAAATTGACTATATAGATGGTAAATATATTCTTTCTGATAACAGCCTAGCGGGTTGCTATATTAATAATGCGACTACCCCCCTTAATAATACTGATATTGAATTGCTTGATGGTATGCTTATCGGTATTGGATGTTACGATATTTTAGTGAGTATTTCTAATACTTCAGATATTAGTGGGGCTGAATTTGAAGGACAAGATGTTTTTTCTTCATTATTGCAACAGAGTGATCAAAGTCTGTCTGCATCTGCTTTTCCGGCATCTGGTTCTGTTCTAGATTCCGGTGCAATAGTGCAAACAGAAAGTAATTCTTTGCTTGATTCAGTTGATGATGGTTTTGTCGATCCATTTGCTAATGAAAGCCAGCAGCACACGGCAACTAATGAGCTGTTGAATAGTGCTGGAAATGAATTGGCTAATTTTGATTCAGAATTGTTGGCCGAAAATATTTCCAACTTAAATGATAGCTATATTCCGCCTTCAGTAGAGGAAGTTTCAACTGATTCGGATCAAATGCCAGATGATTTTAATTTTGAGGATTTATTTGATACACAAGCTGTTGAGACTTCTGTAGATATTAAATTATTGAAGCAAGAAAAATCAACTTCTCCAGTCGTAAATAATGAGCAGCCGGATGATCAGGTTGTTACGGAAGAAAAAGTAAAGATAGCTACTAAACCTGAAGAACAGCCGTTACCTATACAAAAAACTCAGGTGCAAAATAGTTCACTTGACAGTTCTTTATTTCAATGCTTTTTAACTGGAGCGGGGATTGAAGCTGAAAAATTTGAGTTGGTTGATTTAGACCGAAAAATGTCAGCTATTGGTGGAATGTTTAGGCAGTTTGTGGAGAGTACTATCTCTGTACTGAGAAGTAGGGCGGAATTTAAAAGTTTGTTTAGAGTTTCTGTCACCACTATTAAAAGAGCTGATAATAACCCTTTAAAGTTTTCTGTTACCACAGATGAAGCATTAAAACATTTAATTAATGATGGGCAAGGTGGTTTTAAGCCTTCAACTGAATCTATTGATGAAGGATTTAATGATTTATTAAACCACCAATTAGCCATGCAAGCAGGTATTCAAGCTTCATTATCTGATATTTTAGAACAATTCAACCCTGCTAATATTGAAAAGCAATATGAGGAAGGGCTGGTTCTGCAAAAAAAATCTAAATGTTGGGAAAAATATAATAAGCTCTATGCTAAATTGTCTGAATCAGCAGTAGATGATTTTTTTGGTGATGCATTTTCAGAGGCGTATGAGAAGCAGATGAAACAATTGAAACCTTAACATCTATTTTGCGTAAAATTAAGTTAGGTTTATAGTTAAATTCAATATAAGTTGGTTAATGCATTATGGCACAGAGTAACAGAGTAGTATGGTCTGAAGGGATGTTTTTAAGACCCCAGCACTTTCAGCAACATGATCGTTATGTCGAGAGTTTTATAAAGGGACATAGTCAAGGTTTTCAAGCTTATCATTGGGGACTTGCTAAGTTAAAAGTTGATATGCGTTTATTAGCCATGGGCCAGTTTGCTTTGGCTGAATGTGCAGGAGTTTTTCAAGACGGCACTCCCTTTGAATTGCCAGAACAAGATAATTTGCCAACTCCCATTGAAATACCCGAAGAGATTCAGGATTGTATTGTTTATTTGTCTTTCCCTGCAAGACTGGAAGGTTCTATTGAAGTTGATAGTGATCAAAAACTTAATACACTTGCCCGCTATCATGCTTTAGAAACAGAAGTAAAAGATCACAATACGGCATCTAATGAGGTTTCTCCTGTTATTATTGGGCAGCTACAAACACGATTAATGTTAGAGCCGCAAGAACGGGCGGGTTATATTTGTCTTGGAATAGCGCGAATTATTGAATCACGTAGTGATAAAAATATCGTATTGGATGAAGAATATATTCCACCGCTGATTAACTGTATGGCGGTTAATAGAATTAAAAACTATATTAAAGAAGTTTGTGGTTTATTGCATACTCGAGGGGTGGCTCTGGCTGGGCGTGTTTCGGAATCTGGGCGTGGAGGCACAGCGGAAATATCAGATTTTTTATTACTGCAGGTGGTTAACCGTTTGGAGCCTCTATTTGAACATTTACAACATTTACCTACCATTCACCCTATTGATTTATATCAAATAGCCATACAAGTAGCAGGTGAGTTATCCACTTTTACTAAACCAGGGAAACGCCCTGTAAGCTTGCCTGAATATAAACATGAGGACCTTAAACAGACTTTTAGCTATGTGATGGAAGAAATCAGAGACTGTTTGAGTATGGTGTTAGAACAGAATGCAATTCCACTGCTATTAACACCGCCTAAATATGGTACACGAGCAGCCAAAATTCCTGATCCTAATTTACTTAAAGATGCATTTTTTGTTTTGGCAATTAACGCTCAAATACCATCAGAACAGTTAAGAAGTTCATTTCCTGGGCAAGTTAAAATAGGGCCGGTGGAACAAATTCAGCAGTTAGTGCGGTCAGCATTACCAGGAATTACTGTTAATTCATTACCTGTTGCGCCGCGACAAATACCTTATCATGCAGGTTTTTCTTATTTTGAATTAAATAAGCACAGTGAATTATGGAAACAAATGTTTACATCTGGTGGATTTGCAATCCATATAGCGGGTGATTTTCCAGGTTTGGAAATCGAGTTTTGGGCAATAAAAAACGGGTGATAAAGTGAATCAAGACGACCCTTTCGGTAATTATTTAGACGAAGATAAAACGGTTTTAAAACCTTCCCCTGGTAGGCGAGCCAGACAAAACCCAAAACCAGAACCGCAGCTTCCAAAAACTGAAGCAAAAACTATGGTTGATGGTGGAGATGTTGAGTCTCATCATACTTTAGATGTTGATTATACTCAGAACCCACTTGTTTATCATGCACTCTCACTTTTTGCTTTGATAACACAGTTAAGAAACACAGCCTCTCATGATGACCCTGCTGGATTGAGAAATGTCGTTATTAATGAGATTAAACGGTTTGATCAACAAGCGCTGCAAGCAGGTTGTCTGGCAGAACAAGTGCAAACAGCACGTTATGCATTATGCTCATTAATTGATGAAGTGGTTTTAAATACACCTTGGGGAGGGAATAGTATCTGGACCACTCAAGGGATGTTAATTACCTTTCATAAAGAAGCTTGGGGTGGGGAAAAATTCTTTCAAGTACTTGATAAAATAATATCTCAACCAGGAACCTATTATAATTTACTTGAGTTTTTCTATTATTGTTTAAGTTTAGGTTTTGAAGGTAAATTCAAAATTCAACAACAAGGACAAAATAAACTTTATGATATTCGTGAAAATCTGTATCAAGTATTACAACGACATAAAGGTGATTTTGAAAAGGATTTATCCATTCACTGGAAAGGAATAACAGATAAAAGGAATGTGCTAACACGGTTTATTCCATTATGGCTTATTGCTTTAGTTTCTTCAGCGGTGCTTGTGTTGATCTATATTGCTTTTCTCTATGCTATTAATCAAGATTCAGGCATTCAAATTGGGCAGCAATATACGGTGAGTGATGGACTGAATGTGAGACGTGTTGTCAAAGTAATACAGCCAGTGCAAGATACAGTGGAGCCAGAGGTTCCACAATTAACCATTGTTGAACAAATTAAACAGTTTTTACAACCAGAAATTGAGCAAAATAAAGTTGCTGTTATAGAGAGTAATGGTGAGGGTATTATTAGAATTATTGCCAAAAACTTTTTTGCTTCAGGTAGTGATGTTATCCAGGCCAAATATTTAGCGTTAGTGTCCAGGATTAGTAAGGCACTGGAAATAAGTGACGGACAGATTACTGTGGTTGGACATACTGATAATGATCCCATCTTTACTGTTAAATATCCTTCTAATTGGGTTTTATCCCAAGCAAGGGCTCAAACGGTAGCCAATATTTTGCTTAAAAATGTAGCGAATAAAAATAGAGTCATAGCCGAAGGACGAGCAGATACACAAAGCCTGGTTCCAAATAACTCAGCGGCAAATAAAGCAATAAATCGACGTGTTGAAATTATTTTTTAAGGATTGAAAATGAATAAAATATTGAGTTTTTTAAAAAATAAGTGGGTTATTCAATTCTTGGGTGTTCTCGCCCTGGGTATTTTAATTTGGTTTATTGGACCGTTGATTTCTATAGCTGGAACTGCTTTTTTAGAATCAACATTGGCCCGAATCATCGCTATTTCTGTTATTGCTATTATTTGGCTTTTCATTGTTTTAATCGTGCAAATTAAAACGAATAAAGCTAACGCTCAAATGGTTGATGATTTGTCTGCTGAAGATAATAACGCTGCCGAGCATGATGTCAATTATGAAGTAGATGAGCTCAAAGGGAATTTTGATTCGGCATTGCAAACACTGAAAAAAACAGGTAGTAAAACACATCAAGGGAAACATTATTTATATGACTTGCCTTGGTACATTATTATTGGCCCTCCTGGTTCAGGTAAAACAACCGCTCTTCTCAATTCTGGCTTAGAGTTTCCGTTGGCTGATCGGTTAGGAAAAAATGCCATTCGAGGAGTGGGGGGGACCCGAAATTGTGATTGGTGGTTTACAGATCAAGCAGTATTACTAGATACCGCTGGCCGATATACCACACAAGATAGTCATGAGTTGCTTGATAAAACTGCATGGTCAGGCTTTTTAGACCTATTAAAAAAACATAGACCTCGTAGGCCTCTTAATGGGGTTATTGTGGCCATGAGTTTGTCAGATTTATTGGTTTTGACAGAAGAAGAAAGAAGGCAGCATGCACAAGCAATCCGGAACCGAATTGAGGAGCTAACAGAGCGTTTAGGTGTTCGTATTCCAATATATATGTTGTTCACTAAAGTTGATCTAATTGCTGGTTTTACTGATTTCTTTGCAGACCTGGGTAAAGATGAGCGATCCCAAGTGTGGGGAGTAACTTTTGCAGATAATGAAGAGCAAGGCAAGAATAACTTGTTACAAGTTAAAGCTGAATACGGTGCTTTATTACAAAGGTTAAATGATCGACTAAAACCACGTCTGCAAGAAGAACGTGATCTCAATAGACGGAATCTGATTTTTGGTTTTCCACAGCGGATGGCGATGTTACAAGAACCACTTACTCAGTTTATTGATGAATGTTTCTCTGTTAACCGCTATCAAAGTGCACCGCTATTAAGAGGCATCTATTTAACTAGCGGTACACAAGAAGGGACACCTATAGATAGGTTAATGGGCGTTTTGGCAAAAACATTTCGTCTCGAGCGCACTGTAACACCTGTTTTTAGTGGTAAGGGAAAAAGCTTTTTTTTAACAAGGTTATTGAAAGATGTCATTTTTGCTGAATCTGAACTGATTGGCCTGAATGTAAAAGTCGAATCTCGGCGGGTATTAATATATAGACTGTTTTATGCATCAGTTATTGGTATAACACTTGTTTGCGCTGGTTTATGGACAAATAGCTATATGCAAAACCAGCAGTTGCTTAAACAGTATTCTAATAAGGTAAAAACATACAATGCCTTAGGTAAGTATAAATCAACAGCATCAATGGACGTACCTGAATTGTTGAAAAAAATGAATGCATTACATGATGTTGTTGATGTTTATCCAGAAAAAAATGTAGCATGGACTGTTGGTTTTGGGTTGTATCAAGGTGATAAGCTTAGAGAGCTGGCAGAGTCTAACTACCATAAGCAACTTAAGAATCATTTTTTACCGGTGATTAAAGCACGCCTAGAGCAAAGGATGTTAGGGCAAGAATCTAATAATGTAGAAGTGTTATATCAGTTATTGCGTGTCTATTTGATGTTTGCAGACAAGGAAAAAGCGAATGCTCAGGTTATACGCCCCTGGATAAGTGTTGATTGGGAAAATCGCTACCCTGCAAGCTCACAACAACAATTAAATTCACATCTGGATGCTTTGCTAAAACTTGATTTACCCGTATTGACATTAAATGACAGCTTAGTAAAAGAAGTTCGCAATATCTTGACCCAAATTCCTATTGCTCAACAAGTCTATATGCGAATTAAAGGTAACGCGCTAGAAAAGCATGATCAGGATTTTATTTTAGCGAGTGAACTAGGTTCATCAGGCAGTAAAGTCTTTGCCATAGCCAATGGCCAAATTGAAGATCAAGTTATTCCTGGTTTATTTACTTATAAGGGATTTCATCAGGTATTTTTAGATGCCAGTAAAGATCTAGCTAAACAGACTGTTGAGCAGCGGTGGGTACTTGGGACAGGTAGTTTTGTGGGAGGCCAAGACCTCAATGTCTTAGAAACAAAGTTATTTAATTATTATTATGTAGAGTACATCAAAAGATGGGATAACTTGTTAGCTAATTTGAAAATAACACGGGCTGCAAATATAAATCAATCAGTAGAAATTTTAGAAATAGTATCAGGTTATGACTCTCCTTTGCGGCGTTTATTAGAAGCAGTGGAACGAGAAACCCGCTTAACACGTATTGCTACTAATCCACTCGATAAGTTAAAGCAGGGGGCAGGAAAAATTTCTCAAAGTTCAAAAATGCTAAAATTACTAAGTAAAGCCAAGGCTGTGGGTAGTAAGTCGTACACATTTGACCGTACAGGGGAACAGGTTGAAAAATATTTTTCTCGTTTAAATGAACAGGTTAAAAAAGGCGTATCAGGTAGTTCGCCGCTTGATCAGATTATTGCTGATTTAAGTGTGCTATACGGCATGATGGCTGATTTGGGAAGTACTTCTGATGCGAATGCTGCTTTAGATCTCGCCAAACAAGGAGGCGGCGGTGAAGTTATTGCAAAAATATTAAGGCAATCTGCACGTCAACCAGAGCCGGTAAAAACATTAGTAAAAGAATTAGCCTCAGGTAGTCAAGGGTTAATTATGGGAGGAGTTAGATCTCAGCTTAATAGAAGTCTGCAAACTGAAGTAGTGGCCAGTTGTAATTTAAGTATTAAAGGGCGGTATCCAATATCTAAAGACTCCAAGAATGACATCACTTTACAGGATTTTGGGAGTTTTTTCTCACCAGGAGGTGTAATGGATCAATTTTTTAATACCCAGTTAAAAGACTTTGTTGATACATCTCGACGGCAGTGGCGTGTTATTTCGCAGCATAATAAAACGGCTGGAATTTCTCGTTCAACTTTAACCCAGTTTCAATATGCGGCAAAAATTAAAGAAGTATTTTTTAGTAGTGGAGGTGATCTACCAAAAGTCCAATTTGAACTAAAGCCTGTATTTTTAGATGCTACAGCCTCCAAGTTTTGGATTAACCTTGAAGGGCAGCAGTCTAATTACCGTCATGGTCCCACTCGGTCAGTTCGGTTTACCTGGCCGGGGCCTAATTCTGGGCTAGTGCGCTATGGTTTTGAGACACTGGATGGCCGACAATCTAGTGGCTCTGAAGAAGGGGCATGGGCATGGTTCAAATTATTGAATAAAATGCAGGTGAAAAAATCATCGACTAACAGCTATTTAATTACCTTTAAGCTGGGGAGTTTAACGGCTAAATATGAGTTAAGAGCGAGTAGTGTTATTAACCCATTTTCGTTTAATGAACTCACAGCATTTCATTGCCCAAGCAGGATTTAAACATGGAGTTAGTCAACAAATCAGGGTTTTATGGAAAACTACCTGTGCTGGGTGATTTTGTTTCACGTCAACTTCCTAATGATTTTATTTTATCTTGGGATAAATGGTTACAGAGTTCATTGGCCGTCAGTAAAGAAAAACTTGCTAGTGACTGGATGCAGGCTTATTTAACAAGCCCCATCTGGCGCTTTGCTTTATCGCCGGGTTTATGTGGAAATGATGCCTGGCTGGGTATCGTGATGCCTAGTGTTGACAGGGTTGGGCGCTATTTTCCTTTAACAATAGCCTGCAAAGTTCCGTGTCATTATTCTCTAATAGATTTTTTTGTTAAAGCTAACCCTTGGTTTTATGCCGCTGAAGCAGTTGCTATTTCAGCGTTGGAGGATGATTTATCTATTATAGACTTTGAACAAATGGTTCGGAAAATTAGTTTATTAGCAGTCAAACAGTCACAACAGAAGGAGATTGATTTAACACTCACCTCAATACTCTTCTCAGAATATAGCAATGAAACTGTACAAGTTAACAACCTTAATACTCAGCTAGCCACATTGCTAAAAGCAAATACAGAAGGCTGTAGTTTATGGAGTACTGCTGGCTCAGAACAGATAAGACCTGGATGTATGGTTTTAAAAGGCATGCCAGCAGTGAGTATTTATACAGGGTTTATAACAGGTAAATTTCAACAACAAGAGTGGCACCTTAGCCACCAGTTTTTAGAAAAAAATACTGACTCAGAAATAATTGTAGCGAAAGAATTATTGCCTGAGCTAGAACAAGGAAAACAGTTGGAGGCAGAAAATCCGAGGGATAAAGTTTTAATAAATGCTATTTATTCATCGCCAGAGCAAAGAGCTTCAGTAGAAACATTTTGGCGCTCATTTTCTAAAACAGATAAAGGTAATTTAAGAAGGTTAAATGAAGATGCGATACTGGACCGTCCAGATTTAGGCTTATGGACAGTAGCTGATGGAATGGGAGGGCATCAAGCAGGGGACCTGGCAAGTAGAACACTTATTCATGCCTTGAATAAACTATCATACGATAGCAGTTTAGAGACTTCTTTAAGCAAAGTTAAAGAGGCTATAAATACAGTTAACACTGAATTAAGAGCAATATCTGAAGTTAGTTATGAGCAGCAAATTATTGGTAGTACAGTTGTAACATTAGTAGCGAGTCCAGATTACTTTGCTTGTTTGTGGGCGGGTGATAGCCGGCTATATCGTTTGCGAGATAAGAAGCTGGTTCAGTTAACGGTTGATCATTGTGAACAAGATGAAGAAGTTGATTTACTGGATAATTATTCTGCTAGTACTTTAAAGCAAAATAATGTGATTACACGAGCAGTTGGTGCTTTTGATAAATTAGAGCTTGATTGTCAAATTATCGATACTAAAAAGGGTGATCTTTATTTATTAAGTAGTGATGGTTTGGATAAAGAAATGACATTTAAAGAAATTGAGCTGGTATTAAATAACAATATATATAGTGATAGTGTTGAAGTATTGCTTGAAACTGTTTTGAGCCGAAAAGGGCGAGATAATATTAGTGTTATTCTGATTGAAATTATGCGTTAAAAGGCTATATTATTAATACTTGGTTGTGATAAAGTAAGTGTTAATAATAATTGTTTTTATTTATGCTGATAAGCCATTTACACACAGGTATGGAAATACTTATATTTTGGTACGGTTAAAATTTTAATTTTATAGAGAGTTGTTTTAATGGCAATAGAAATAGAAAAATTTTTAACAGAAATTACTCCTGAAAATATCTGTGGGGATGACCTGGAGTACGATGCAGAATTTATGGTATTGGAGCAAGAGGTTCAAGGAAAGGAAGAGCAAACGATGGGGGATTCAGTGATTGAAGCTGAACCTCCTAATTGGCGAGAAGTAAAAAAGCAAGCCGAAAAGATATTGGCTCGAACGCGTGATTTAAGGGTTTGTGTTTATTTGTTAAAAGCATTAACAGAAACAGAAGGGATACTTGGCCTTGCTGATGGCATGGCTTTACTTAAGCAAACAACAGAAAAATTCTGGCAACATGTGCATCCAGAATTAGACCCTGATGATGATAATGATCCAACCGAAAGGATTAATATCTTAATGTCTTTATGTGACTTTGACAGTTTTTTAAAGCCATTACAATATATATCCTTAGTTGAATCGAAAGCACTGGGGCGGTTTAGTTTAAGAGACATTCAAATTGCCAATGGTACAATAACTATTACTGATTCAGAAAATGAGTCAGAACCACCTCAAATGGCAGCGATTGATGCTGCCTTTCAAGATTGCGATGCTGAAATAGTTTTAGCAACAGCCAAAGCAATTAGAGATACGCAAGATAATTTGAATCAAATGGAAGCATTTATTACTGATAATGTTGGTATTAATGATGCGGCTAGTTTTACAGAATTAAGAACTTTATTGAAAGAAATTAATACTATTATTTCTGGACAAATCGAAAAATTAGGCTTAAATGATACAGAAGAAGAGAGTGATGCAGATGAAGATTCTGAAAATTATGCACAATCGGCAATATCAAAAGGGGTAAAACCTGCAGGTGGACCATTAAGTATTAATAGCAATCAAGATGTGAGTAAAGCGCTAAATTTAATTAGTGAATATTACAAAAAAAATGAACCATCAAGCCCAATACCCATGATGTTAGAGAGAGTGTCACGCTTGGTTGGCAAAAATTTTATGGAAGTTTTACAAGATATCGCACCCAATGGTGTTGAACAGGTGGATTTTTTACGTGGCATTTCAAATAATGATAACAATGAGTAGTTTGACTTGTGTTAATTTAGAGGAGAATAAAAATGGCGGAAAGTAGTCAAAAGTTTATAGCACGAAACAGGGCTCCCAGGGTTCAAATTGAATATGATGTTGAGCTTTATGGTGCGGAAAAGAAAGTTCAATTACCTTTTGTAATGGGGGTTATGGCTGACTTATCTGGTAAGCCAGCTGACCCACTGGCTCCGGTCGGTGAACGCAAAATGCTTGAAATTGATGTAGATAATTTCGATGAGCGATTAAAAGCAATGAAGCCACGCACTGCATTTAATGTGCCTAATACGATTACTGGTGAAGGAAACTTAAGTGTGGATATTACTTTTGATAGTATGGATGACTTCTCGCCAGCAGCCGTTGCCAGTAAAGTGGATGGTTTGAAGCAATTGTTAGATGCCAGAACACAGCTATCCAATTTAATGACTTATATGGATGGTAAAACAGGTGCTGAAGAATTAATTGCAAATGCAATCAGTGACCCCGCATTATTACAATCATTAGCTTCGGCACCAAAACCTGAAGATGATGCAGCAACTGATGAAACACCAGCAGAAGGAGAATAACAATGGCAGAAGCAGAAAGTACAGAGGTACAAGC
Organism: uncultured Methylomarinum sp.; assembly: GCA_964472945.1. Taxonomy (GTDB): domain Bacteria; phylum Pseudomonadota; class Gammaproteobacteria; order Methylococcales; family Methylomonadaceae; genus QPIN01. Next base: position 28,632 of record CAYYNM010000003.1, read on the forward strand.
AGAAGGTGAGGTTGCAGAAGCGAGTGATTTTTCCTCTCTATTAAATAAAGAATTCAAACCCAAATCAGAAAGAGCTAAGGAAGAAGTTGAAAATGCCGTTTCGACTTTGGCTGAATTTGTTCTAAAAGATACTTCAATTGTTTCAGATGATGCCTTAAATTCTATCCAGGCTGTGATTGCTAAAATTGATGAAAAATTAAGTGAGCAGGTTAATCTGGTAATGCATCATGCAGATTTTCAACAACTGGAAGGTGCCTGGCGTGGTTTGCATCATCTGGTGAATAATACTGAAACAGATGAAATGCTTAAAATTAGAGTGTTGAATATTTCTAAAAAAGAAGTAGGTAAAACACTGAAGAAGTTTAAAGGGACTGCATGGGATCAAAGCCCACTTTTTAAAAAGCTATATGAAGAAGAGTATGGCACTTTTGGTGGAGAACCTTTCGGTTGTCTAGTGGGTGATTATCATTTTGATCATTCTCCTCAAGATGTTGAGCTATTAACCCAAATTTCAAAAATTTCAGCTGCTTCTCATGCGCCATTTATAACAGGCTTGGCTCCAACAACTTTACAAATGGACTCGTGGAGTGAACTGGCGAATCCTCGAGATTTAACAAAAATATTTTCTACCCCCGAATATGCCTCTTGGCGGTCACTAAGAGAGTCTGATGATTCTAAATATTTGGGTTTAGCTATGCCACGTTTTCTGTCTCGTCTACCTTATGGTGCTGCGACAGACCCAGTGGAAGAGTTTGATTTTGAAGAAGATACTGAAGCAGCAAATAGTGCTAACTACACTTGGTCAAATGCGGCTTATGCCATGGCAACCAATATCAACCGTTCATTTAAACTCTATGGTTGGTGTTCACAAATCAGGGGGATTGAATCGGGTGGTGCGGTAGAGGGCTTGCCTGTGCATACCTTTCCAACTGATGATGGCGGTGTGGATATGAAATGCCCTACTGAAATTGCCATTACTGACCGTCGTGAAGCTGAATTGGCCAAAGCGGGTTTTATGCCTTTATTACATAAAAAGAACTCTGATTTTGCTGCTTTTATTGGTGCACAATCACTGCATAAACCGGCAGAATATGATGACCCGGATGCAACTGCTAATGCTAATCTGGCTGCCCGTCTTCCGTATTTATTTGCTACTTGCCGTTTTGCGCATTATTTGAAATGTATTGTCCGTGACAAAGTGGGTTCATTTAAAGAACGCGAGGATATGGAATCATGGTTAAACACATGGATTAGTCAATATGTATTATCAAACCCAGCCGTCGCATCAGATAAAGATAAAGCAAGAAGACCTTTAGCCGGTGCTGAAGTTGTGGTAGAAGAAGTGGAAGGAAATCCTGGTTATTATCAATCAAAATTCTTTCTTAGACCTCATTATCAGTTAGAGGGCTTAACTGTTTCATTGAGGTTAACATCCAAGCTACCTTCTCAAAAAGGATAGTTATTTAATTTTTATTTAGGAGAATATTATGATTTTAATGAAATTTGCAACAGAAATTAAAGGTGACAGTACGGTTGAAGGTCATGCGGACTGGATTACTCTCGACTCTATACAATTAGGTGTGGGCCGGTCAATATCGAGTAGTGGTGGAAGTATTGATCGTGAAACCAGTAACCCTTCCTTTTCAGAAGTATCAATTTCTAAGTCTATGGATAAGGCATCAACTGAGCTATTGATTCAAGCAACGTGCGGAAAAAGTTTAGGCAAATGTGAAATTCATTTTATTCAAACTGGTGGTGGTGATGTTAAAGACCAAGTTTATTTGAAATATGAATTATCTGAATGTATTGTAAGTTCTTATAGTGTTTCTAGTGGAGGTGAAAGGCCTACGGAAGGTATTAGTTTGTCCTTTACTCAAATCAAAACGCAATACACACGGTTTAAAGATGGTAAAGCGGCTGAAAGCGGTGATGAAAAAGGTTGGGATTTACAAAAAAACCAAACACTGTAGTTTTATTGATTGATGGAGGGTGAAAAATTACCTCCATCATATTTATCATTAAATTGGGGGGGATTAGTGGATATATCAGAACTCATTAAACAAGGATTGCTTATGGATGCACTGCAGACCGTTCAGCAACAAGTAAGGTCTAATCCAGCAGATCCTAAATTGAGAATACTACTCTGCCAGTTACAACTAATACTTGGGCAATGGGATAAAGCTAGAACACAACTGGATGTGTTAAAGGACCTGGATCCTATGTCTCAGTTTATGGTGCAAACCTATCAACAAGTATTAGTCTGTGAAGATATAAGGCGAGATGTTTTTGCTGGTAATAGGAAACCTATTGTATTTGGTGAGCCTGAACCGTGGATCGCTTTATTATTAGAAGCATTACGTGTTGAAATTGAGGGTAACGTTGAAGCTGCTAGTGAATTAAGAGCTGAGGCATTAGATAAAACGACAGTAATATCAGGGACTATTGATAATGATCCTTTTGCCTGGATTGCTGATGCAGATAGTCGTCTTGGCCCAATGCTGGAAGCTGTTGTTAATGGACAATACTATTGGGTGCCTTTTCATCGTTTATCATTAATTCAACTTACTGAACCTGAAGATTTAAGAGATTTTGCCTGGTTGCCTGCACAATTTGTTTGGGCAAATGGCGGTGAGGCATTTGGGTTTATTCCTAGTAGATATTCAGGGTCAGAAGATTCATCTGATTCATTTATTCAATTAGCTCGAAGAACAGAGTGGCTGCAAATATCACCAGAAAGCTATAAAGGATTGGGGCAACGTATGATGACAACAGATAAAAATGATTATCCACTACTGGATATTAGAGAAATTAAATTTCATTCAAACGCTGAGTAAATGAGTTAATTTATGGCTGAATTAACACCAACAGAACGTTTACAGCCTTCATTGCTAGATAGGCTGACAGATGATGAACCGTATTCTCAGCAAGAATCTAGAGAAAAGCGTGTATTATCCATGCATAGATTAAGACAGTCAGTTTTAAGAGATATTTCCTGGTTATTAAATGCTGATTCAATGGAATCCGTTGTAGATTTAACTGATTATCCTGAGGTAGCTAAATCAGTTTTAAATTATGGCATTAAAGATTTAGCGGGTAGAACGGTGGCAGGCACTAATTTAAGCTCTATTGAAAAAGCAATTAAACAAGCGATAAATATTTATGAACCCCGTATTTTGCCTAATAGTTTAACCATACAGGTCCTTTTATCTGATGAAATGAATCACCAGGCCTTAAGTTTTGATATTGAAGCAAATTTATGGGCGCAACCTTTACCATTACATCTTTATTTGCGGACAGAAATTAATAAGATAACGGGTGATATTAATTTACGTGATATGGATGGCTAATAATGGATCCTAAGCTATTAAGCTATTACAACACCGAGTTACATCATTTGCGCGAAATGGGGGGGGAGTTTGCTAAAGAATTCCCTAAAATTGCAGCTCGACTGGGTATGGATGGTTTTGAATGTGCTGATCCTTATGTAGAAAGATTACTAGAAGGATTTGCCTTTTTGGCAGCCAGAGTACAATTAAAAGTAGATGCGGAATTTCCTCGGTTCACTCAGCATTTACTGGATATGATCTATCCAAATTATAATGAACCCGTCCCATCAATGACGGTTGTCCAATTTCATGCTGATTTAGCAGAGGGTTCTCTTGCAGAAGGCTTTACCATAGAGCGGCATACTGCTTTGCGTAGTCAGATGGGTAAAGGTGAGCAAACAGCATGCGAATACAGAACGGCTCATAATATTGACTTGTGGCCTATAGAAATAACGGAAGCTGAATACTTGCCCAGTATAGGTGCTGTGGCTAATTTAGGTGTGCCGAGTTTAAGTGATTTAAAAGCAGGTGTTCGCTTACGACTTAAAACCACGGCAGGTCTTAAGTTTAATGAATTAAATTTAGATTCACTACCCATCTATTTAAGAGGAGTAGGTGAGTTGCCGATGACTTTATATGAGCAATTAATTGGTAACTCATTCGCTGTCTGTGTGCAGAGTACAGAAAAACCTATTGATCATCAATATATCATTAAGGAGCAACCCATTAGGCGATGTGGTTTTTTGGATGCGCAGGCTTTACTGGCTTATTCTCCTCGCTCATTTCAGGGCTACCGGTTATTACAAGAGTATTTTTCTTTCCCAGAACGGTTTATGTTCACTGAATTTACTGGACTTAAGCAAGCAATTAAAGACTGCAATACAGATCAGTTGGATATTATTGTTATGCTTAATCGAAGCCATGCTAAATTGATTAATGCGGTAGACGTTTCTCAATTTGCATTGTTTTGTTCACCCGCGATCAATTTATTTCCAAAACGTGTTGATAGAGTTCATGTTAATCAAAATTTATCTGAATTTCATGTAATCCCTGACCGCTCTCGGCCAATGGATTATGAAGTTTGTCAAATAACTGAAGTAACAGGTATTGGTGATGATACAAGTAAAGATGAAGAGCATCCCTTTTTACCTTTTTATCATTTTAATGAGAGCAGAGACTATTCCACTCAAATGGCCTATTACGCGTTGCATAGACAGCAACGGATGATGTCTTCCAAGCAAAAACGTCAAGGTCCAAGGTCAAGTTATATTGGTAATGAGGTTTTTATTTCCTTAGTTGATGCAAATGAAGCTCCTTATAGCCAAAACTTAAGGCAATTAAGTATAAAAACTTTATGCAGCAATAGAGATTTACCCTTACAAATGCCTGTAGGGGGGGGTAAAAGTGATTTTTCTATGCAAAAAGGTGCGCCTGTTTTAAGTATTCGAAGTATTGCAGGTCCGACTAAACCAAGGCCATCAAATGCAAATGCTGGCACAGCCTGGCATTTAATCAGTCATCTATCGTTAAATTATTTAACATTAGTCGATAATAATGCAAAAGAAGGCGCATCAGCTCTTCGAAGTTTATTGAAAATTTATGGGGAATATAGCGATGCTTCTATCGCTAAACAAATTGAGGGTTTGTTATCGGTAACATCTAAATCAATTGTTAGACGGATCAATTCTGAAGGGCCTATAGTCTTCGGCCGAGGGCTTGAAATAACACTGACATTTGAAGAAGCAGCATTTGAAGGGAGTGGTGTTTTTTTACTGGGAGCGGTGATGGAGCAGTTTTTATCTCGCTATGTATCAATTAATTCGTTTACCGAAAGCGTGATTGTATCGACGGATAGAGGAGAAGTTATCAGATGGCCAGCGAGAATAGGGACAAGAGAAACAATTTAGAACTTAGGCTGAAAAACCAACCGTATAAATTCGGTTTTTTTCATGCTTTGCGTTCAATTGAATGTGCTCACCCTGAGAAACCATTAATTGGACAATCAAAGCGTCCTGCTGATGATGCCGTACGTTTTTCTCAAGAAGTTACTTTAGCTTTTCAACCCTCAACACTTGGCAAATATATTCCAGCAAAAGGTGGAAATGCAGCCCGATTAAGTGAGTATTTTCTGGGTTTGTTTGGTCCAGATGGCCCTATGCCATTACATATTACAGAGTATGTAAAAAGCAGGATGCATAATAACCATGATTATACTCAGGCGCGTTTTGCCGATATATTTCATCACCGAATGATAAGTTTATTTTATCGGGCAAGAGCAAATACAGAGCCCACTTTTAATTTTGATAGGCCAGGTAATGACAGGTTTTCAAACTATACAGGTTCATTATTAGGTATAGGCGATACGACTTTATTACAAAGAGATGCAATGCCTGATTTGGCTAAACTGCATTATGCAGGGCATTTATCAAATCATGCAAAAAATGCGGATGGGCTAAAGGCAATTATTGAAGATTTTTTTAAATTGCCTGTTAGCCTTAAAGAATTTATAGGTGAATGGTTGGAAATACAAGCTTCAGACTTATCAAGACTAGGGCGATCCCCCTTAACCTGTTCATTAGGCTTATCGACTGTGCTAGGGAGCCGGGTTTGGGGATGTCAAAACAAATTCAGACTGGTTTTTGGGCCATTAACCCTGCAACAGTATGAGAGTTTATTGCCATCAGGGAAACGGTTGGAAAAGCTAATGGCTATTGTAAAAAACTATATTGGCTTGGAAATGATTTGGGATATAAATCTTATTCTTAAATCAGAAGAAATTAAAGGTATTCGTCTCGGAGGAAGCGAGCGTTTAGGCTGGACAAGCTGGTTAGGGCTAAGAACATCGTTAAAAGATACTAATCCAGTGGTGTTAAATCTATAAATGAAATTTAATCTGTAAAAAGAAAACAAATCAAGAGGGATTGCAATGTCAGAAATTAGTAGAGTTGCCTTATTTGGGAAACTAAATAGTGTTTGTTATAAAGGTATAGAAAGTGCCACCGTATTTTGTAAAATGCGTGGTAACCCCTATGTGGAATTAATTCATTGGTTGCACCAGATTTTGCAATTACAGGATTCTGATTTACACCAAATTATTAAGCAATTTAATATGGATCCAGGTCGGTTGGCTAAGGACTTTACTGATTCACTGGATTCACTGCCTAGAGGTTCTACTTCAATATCTGATTTATCTCAGCATGTGGAAGACGCTGTTGAACGTGGGTGGGTTTTTGGTACCTTAATGTTTGGTGAAAACCAGGTTCGTTCAGGACATTTAATTGTCGGTATTCTAAAAACCAAACATTTACATAATGCTTTGCTCAATATTTCAAAGGAATTTGAAAAAATCAAATTAGAAACATTAACGGATAAATTTGCAGAAGTTGTCGCCAGTTCCCCAGAAGAAGGCCTGTATGCTAATGATGGTTTTCAAGTCGGCGGCGGTGCTGTACCGGGTGAAGCAAGTGGAGCCATGCCAGCTGCACAAATGGGTAAACAGGAAGCCTTAAAACAATTTACTGTTGATTTAACTGCACAGGCGCGCGAAGGGGAAATGGATCCTATTGTCGGTCGAGATGTGGAAATTCGTCAACTGATAGATATATTAATGCGTCGTCGTCAAAATAATCCTATTCTGACTGGCGAAGCAGGTGTAGGTAAAACAGCGGTTGTAGAAGGGTTTGCACAAAAAATTGTTGCAGGTGATGTACCTCCCAGTTTAAAAGATGTCACTTTACGTACTTTAGATGTGGGTTTATTACAAGCTGGTGCAAGTATGAAGGGCGAATTTGAAAATCGCTTGAGACAAGTGATTGAAGAGGTTCAAGCCTCAGAAAAGCCAATTATTATGTTTATTGATGAAGCACATACCTTGGTTGGTGCCGGTGGAGCAGCAGGGACTGGTGATGCTGCTAACCTGTTGAAACCAGCTTTAGCCAGGGGCACGTTAAGAACAGTTGCTGCAACCACATGGGCTGAATATAAAAAACATATCGAAAAAGATCCTGCTTTGACACGTCGCTTTCAAGTGGTTCAAGTTGATGAGCCAAGCGAAGAGAAAGCTATTTTAATGATGCGGGGGGTTGCTTCCGTAATGGAAAAACATCATCAAGTACAGGTTTTAGATGAAGCTTTAGAAGCGTCTGTTAGATTATCACATCGATATATTCCTGCGCGACAACTACCCGATAAATCGGTCAGCCTTTTGGATACAGCTTGTGCCCGAGTGGCAATTTCTCAACATGCAGTGCCTGCAGAAGTCGATGACAGTCGTAAACGTATATCTGCTTTAGAAACGGAATTAAAAATCATTGCTAAAGAAAAAGCGGTAGGGATAGATGTTTCTGAGAGAGAATCATTGGCTACTGAAAAGTTGGCTGAAGAAACTGAAAGGCTAACCGCTGTAGAGGAGCGTTGGAATACTGAGAGTGAATTAGTTGTTAAAATTTTAGATTTACGTAAACAACTGCGTGAGCGAACAGGAAAAGTTGAAGGGACTGATAGTGATTTAGAAAAGTCTGTTGAAGAAACGGCTGATGAAACTGAGAGCCCACTAGGTCATGATGTTTTATTGACAGAGCTAAAAGACTTACAAAAACAATTGCATAAGTTTCAAGGTGAAACCCCGCTGATTTTACCCAGCGTTGATCATCAAGCGGTTGCTGCTGTTGTGGGTGACTGGACAGGTATACCTGTTGGAAAAATGGTTAAAAATGAAGTGGAAAATATACTTCACCTTGCAGACAACCTTGAAAAACGTATTATTGGTCAGCGTCATGCTTTAGATATGATTGCTAAGCGTATACAAACATCACGTGCAGGTTTGGATAACCCAGGTAAGCCTATTGGGGTCTTTATGCTGGCAGGAACCTCAGGCGTTGGTAAAACTGAAACTGCATTAGCATTGGCTGAAACTTTATACGGCGGTGAGCAAAATGTAATCACTATTAACATGAGTGAATATCAGGAAGCACATACTGTTTCTACCTTAAAAGGAGCACCTCCTGGCTACGTTGGTTATGGCGAAGGTGGGGTATTAACTGAAGCTGTCAGGCGACGACCTTATTCTGTGGTATTACTAGATGAAGTGGAAAAAGCCCACCCCGATGTACATGAAATTTTCTTTCAGGTATTTGATAAAGGTTGGATGGAAGATGGTGAGGGGCGGATCATTGATTTTAAAAATACCTTGATTTTATTAACCACCAATGCTGGTACGGATTTAATTACCAATCTCTGTAAAGATCCTGATTTAATGCCTGAACCCGAAGGTATCGCTAAAGCTTTACGTGAGCCATTATTAAAGGTTTTTCCACCAGCACTGTTAGGCCGCTTGGTTGTGATTCCATACTATCCACTGAGTGATGAAATGATAGCTCTTATTACCAAGTTACAATTAGGACGCATAGAAAAACGGATACTCGAAAATCATAAAGTACCATTTACTTATGACGACGATGTAATTAAATTAATTGCTGAACGGTGTACTGAACTGGAAAGTGGGGGGAGGATGATTGACGCGATTTTAACCAATACCATGCTGCCTAGCATTAGTACTGAATTTTTGACTCGGATGATGGAGGGTCAATCAATTGAGAGAGTTCATGTTAGTGTTAGCGATGGAGAGTTTGTTTATGGGTTTTAAATGAGGAACAATCTGTTAATAACTGCTTAATTTATCTTGGCATTTAAGAATTGAAATGAACTAAGAAAATACACAATATAATTATTTTTACTTTTTGAAAAAATTCAGGCATAACTGAGGAGAAAGAACATGACAACATATAGCCAGGTAAACGCTTTTAAAGGTGGAATGGGGCAAGCGACGGGGGTCGCTAGTGGTTTTGGTATGAATGGTACCAGTGGTTTATATGATAGTACTGATGGTTTTAATGGAAGAGCCATTGGGCAAGGTGCCCTTAAACTTGGTAGTGCATGTGCTTCTGGGGTTTCAGCATTTGCTTCAGCTACGAGTACTGCTGGTCCAGCAGGAGCTATTGCCGGTACCGCATTGGGACTGATTGGCTCAGCTGTCCAAGGTGGGTTAAATGTTTATGATGCTCAAAAAACAATTGCACTCTTAGAGGAATGTAGGTTCGAGGCACATGTTTTAGGGCTTCAAGACCTTGAGGGTATTATTATTAGTTGTATGGGTAAAGCAAAAAATAAAACTGCATATGGTATTGCAAATGCAACTGTAATAGGTCAGCCCGGAGTTATGATTGCTCGTACTGGGCGAGCAATATATAAGGCTATAAAAGGAACAAAAGGTAAAGGTAGAAAACAAAGGGCAGCCGCTTTATATGATTATGCAAAACAAAATGATAAAGAAGGTGAAATTGCCCGTAAAGCAATCAAGGGTATTTGTGCTGCTTCATTTGAGGATTTTATGAAAGGTGCAATTGCGAATGCAATGAAAAGTTAATTCATAAGATGGGTCAATTGTAGGATGGATTCGCCGATAAGTAGGTGAGAAAAAGTATCTTAATATTCTATTGATAATAGAAAAAATTATAAGCTGACTCTATCATGGTTTGTATCTTAATTTGAAAATTTTGTATACTGCAATATTAAGTTACTGGCTTAAAGTCTTACAAAATTTAAGGTTTGACTTTTCTTTTTTTACACCTTTCTAAGCTAATCAAAAGGAGTTTAATATATGCCTAACCCAGTGACTATTGAAAAAAAACAAGATAATTCTATCGAGGCTCATGGAATGCGTGAGCATGGAATGTTAGGGCGTGGAGAGGGAATGGGAAATTCTCTTTATGCCCTGAGTTATGATTTTCTACCCCCTGAAGCAAAAAGGACTATTGAATTAATTATTAGCAAGGGGCCATTTCTTTATAGTCAAGATGATAAGCCATTTGGCAATAGGTTTGGAGATTTACCTTCTGGTCAATATCTTGAATATACGGTTCCAACACCTGGAATATCCAAAAGAGGAATGAGAAGGATAGTTGCCAGAAAAAAAACAGGGCAATTATTTTTTACAGCTTGTCATTATGAGCGAATTCAAGTGAAGGGAGGAACATTCTCTGACCGACCGAGAGTACAGGTTGAGGCGACTGAGAGGGTGGAAGCTTCATGGAGAAATGGATTTTACGTTATAACAGGCATGTCACTAGATATGAGAAATAATATTGTTTCGGCTGTGGGGTAAACTAATTAACTTCAGGTCGTGTCATTACTTTTAACTCGTAAGATAGGGTAATTATAAGGTGGATTCGCGATAAGTAGACAGGCATAATTAACTTAACAATTTATTTTCGTCATTCCCGAGTG
>CAYYNM010000004.1:0-36497 GCA_964472945.1 uncultured Methylomarinum sp.
CAGAATAGTCAAAGATCAAGAGTAATGTTTCATGGAAAGACTTGACCCCAAAATTTTGACCCCAAAATTTGACCCAAATGACTGCTTAAGTAGGCAGGCATAATTAACTTAACAATTTATTTTCGTCATTCCCGAGTGTTCTTATCGGGAATCTACTGTGTAGGTCAGATGGATTCCTGCTAAGAGCACGCAGGAATGACAGTTGTTTTTGTTAAATTAATTTTACGTGGGTACTTAATTGCTACTGTCCACCGTATTGTAGAGACAAGGTTTGTCTTGTCTCTACAATACGGTGGCAATACATTAAGTAGGATGTGCTGACGATAGGAAGCGCATCAATTGCAAAACGATGTGCTTCGTTCCTTAACACCCTGCGTCAACTTAAGCATAATGGCTGTTTTCCATTTAGTTAAATGAATCAGCATATTTTGGGGCTGAAATACCAGGAATACTGGGTAAATCTCCTCGACCATTACCAACTATAAGCTCTGCTTTCATTCCTTTTTCCGTATGTTGTGCAATATCGCAGTGGACTAAATAAGTAAAGTTACTGCTGGGAACTATAAAGGTGCCTGTTTTTGTTCCTTTACCATTGATTTCAATTTGAAACATACCGGTAGGATATAGATATTTAGGTAATCCATGAATCATCCATTGATGCCTAATTTCATCTTCGTTAGTATATTTAACGGTAATTCGGCTACAAGGTTTTGCATGCCATTGATGTTCGCTATATCCAAAAACAGTGCCAGGATAGGGTTGGCTATATTTAACCCCTGCTTTAACTTCAATAGTGACATCTTCAGAAATTCTTGTGCAATCTTTCGGTAGTTTTTCTTTATTTTCATTCATCACCAGACCTGATATATCCAGACGCATATTGCCCATTCCTTTCATGGCTTTGTGCATGTCTGAATGATGTTGCATTTTGGTTTTAACAGCTGTTTCAGCGGCTTGGATACTGGTGTAAAAACCACTAAAGATTAACCCTAGAGCAATTAAGGATCCTGTTGAAAATGATTTTATGGTTTTGTTATTTTGCATCTGATTTCCGGATATTTTTTCTAATAAGAAATAGAGTGATAAGTAGCAATAATATTTGCAAAGCTATCAAGATAACCTGCGTGATGCTTATACTTTTATCTGATTTTTCTTTAACAGCAGGTTTTGTGGTTTTTTTGATCTCACCGTAATGCCGGTATTTATCAGATAAATTCCAGATAGGGTACTTCTTTTGGTAAAACTCTTTAGTAAAAAAGGGGCTGACATCAACACCTTGTAATTTAGGCATACCATTAGGTCCAAGAAATGATTCAAAAACCACCGCACTAATATGCCCACCAGGATAAATCCCATCGGTGGTAATACCTAACTCATTATGGTCATGTATGGTCCATATTCCTTCCCCCATATTATTTAAACCATCATTATGAGCATATAATTCCAAGTCAGCGCGTTGCGCAGGGCCTATATTAAATACATCTCGCTGGGTACGGTTTTCAGGTTTGATTTTTACTCCATCCAAGTGTGTAATGGTAGGTTTAAACCCATGGGTATGAAGAAATAATTGTTCATCACCTGCATTAAAAACACGTAGTTTTATTTTTTCTTCAGGTTTTACCACTAGCAATGAATCACGTAATGTGTATGGAAATGAGTGACCATTTAATATAAAGTAATTGGGTGTTCTATCGGTAATATTGTAGTCACGGTTAAAAGCTTTAGCTAATAATCTCGAATCATTCCCTTTTTTAATTATATTGTGTAATTCTTTGTCAATATCCTGGTACTGCATATCATATTCTCTGCTGTAGTCCTTTTTAACAGCAACTGAAGAATGGCGGACAAAACCATCGCCAACATTAAAGGTTTGTAACCAATTATTGGGTTTATTTTCTTCAACAATAAACATCCCTATTAAGCCCATTAAAATATGAGTATGTGCTTGTACATGGCAGTGATAGACCATTGTACCTGTTTGCCTAGGAGAGAGTTCATAAGTAAAAATACTACCAGGTAGCGTTAATTTATTGCTGGTTTGTGGTACACCATCATTACCCTTACCGCTTTGTGTTTGAAAAGGGTGGTCAACACCATGTAAATGGATGCTATGAGGAAAGTAGTGTGTGTTTTCCAGAGTGATAAAAATTTTATCGCCTTGCTCAACTCTAATAGCAGGTGATGGCATTCGAAGTAAAGGATTAGCTTTAATGCTGGCAAAACTTTCAGATGACATACCTCTACTTTTGGGGGCAAAAACCCAAAAACCCGGTTGAATACCGGGTGCAATATTATATGTATTGATCAGGGTTTTTAAATCAGGTGAAAAACCGTTAAGCTCAATAACTTCAAGATGAATATGAATTTCATCAGGGTCTCCATCACCATCAATATCATTAGTTTTAATAACAGTATCTGGCGATAGGTGTGTTTGCATCATGGTAGCCATAGATACATTATTGGTTCCTTTAACAAAGGCAGCAATATTATAAGGGTTATCAGGTGCACAAATGGGTGAGGCTGCTATTGAAACATTTTCAATAGTTTGTTGTTTACGCCAGTCTGGGTTAACTGTCTTAGGGCAAAAAGGTTCGACTAAACCCAGGAAAGAGTCTTCCGTAGTCGGGGCTGAAATAAACTCTGCTGCCATAGCAATGCCAGGTAATAAGGCCAGTGAAATAAAAATAAAAGATAGTCTATAAAGACGCATTAAAGTATGTCCTGAAACAAGGGGAAAGGTTCAACCTTTAGTCGTTAATTTAATTAATAGTAAATAACGACTAACTGAAGTCATATTTATGGTCGAGCGAAGTTAATTAACAGGTTTAGTGCCAGCCACCGTATTGTTTTGTTGGATCACCGCGAAACCCTGTTGATGTCTTATTAGCATCGGGTACACCAACGGTTGCATCAGCCGCAATTGTCATATTTGAATGGGTATAACCTCCTAATGATTTAGCTTTTTTAGCAATTAAGGTTGTTAAGTCATTAATATCGTATTTTTTAAAAGCGGCATTAATAACAACAGAAATCAGAGGGTCTTGGCCCTTGTCTGTAAAGGTATAAGTTAGAATAAGGGGTAGCTCAGTATTAGCAGGGATAGTTAAAGCATAATGACTATTTTTACCTACTTGAGTGCTAGCAATAAAATTATTATTGCTATCGGTTGCTTTAATTTCACCAAAACCTAAATTACCCTTTTTATTACTCACTCTACCTGTAAGAGTTGTTTCTTTAGCATATTTTTGAGCTGATTGTTGGGGAATTAATCCCTGGTTTTTATTAGAATCATTATTACAGCCATTTAGAATTAGACTAATAATAATGGTAAACAGTAAATTGTTAAAATTTAAAATATTGTTCATACTACTTCCTCGTTTTTGACAAATTATATCATGTCATCTGACACCATTAGAAAACCCTTATTAATAATTTCCAAATTAGATATTAAGTAAGATATTAATAAGATATGATGTACTGAGGTACGAAGCGCATTCTATAGGTTTTAGTTTCGGGTATTATTGAGTTCCCATTCTTAAGCTAGTTTATAAACAAGCAGTAATCTGTTTTATATAAAATCTTGCTCCTTAGTCGATTGTTAATAACCATGTAAAATTTTTGCTATACTCTTACCAAATCAATTTTCTTTGTAAAAGAACAAGCCACATTATAGGCAGTTTATGGCACAATCAGACTCACACCAACCTGATCTTGACTGGAGTCAAGTACGAGAAACAGTCAAATTATTAACAGTTTCAGTTTCTCAAGTTGAATCAAATATGCATGCAGGTGATGAATCGGTCACTACATTAACAGATTCATTTACGGGGATTGTTGAGCATATGACAGCGATCAATGAATTATTAAATACTTTGGAACCAAGTGATACCAAAATATTAGCACTGAGCCATTGTCAGCAGACTAGCGATAAAATCCAAACTTCAATTATTGCATTCCAGTTTTATGATCGCTTACAACAATCTTTAAGCCATGTTGTGGACTCACTAAAAGGACTTTCAGAAATAATAGAGAGCCCTGAACGTTTGTATAACCCAATGGAGTGGAAAAAATTTCAGGATGAAATTCGTGGGCACTATACTATGGAATCAGAAAAAGTTATGTTTGATGCTATTTTAAAAGGTAAAACTATTGAGGAAGCTATTAAATTAGCTACATTAACTGATAAGCTGGATGATGAGATCGAACTTTTTTAATTAGAAATATTAAATGATGAATAATAAACTTTTGGCTCTTGGTTTTACAGTTGCTTTTTTAGCCAATGGCTGTAGTGATTTTTATGGTTATCAGCCACCTGCACCTATCTATGATGAAGGACAAATAACTAACCCTTATGCCAAAAATCCATTTCCAACTGAGCCTATTGTAAAGTCCAGTACTGAAACGGTTGTTAAATCAAAGTTAGAAAAAAATTCACCTTCTTTTTCAGCTGAAACTAAGGTTTATCCTGGTAAAAAGATCGTTATAAAAAGAGTCGCCGCCCCAGCAATTTTAGCTTTAGTCAATGAAGCTAATCGTAGTAGTAAAGCAGGCGACCTTGAATCAGCCGTTGTAACCATTGAACGTGCTTTAAGAATTGACTCAAGAAACCCTGCCTTAACTTATAAACTTGCCAAATTGCGATTGAAACAATCTAAACCACGGCTAGCTGAAGATTTGGCAAAAAAAGCAGCTTTATTGGCGGTAAATGATCCGCAGATAAAAAAACAAAGCTGGCTACTAATTAGTGAAGCAAGAAGGCTACAAAAAAATTATTACGGTGCAAAAGAAGCTAAATTAAAAGCGGATAGCTTATAAAAGACCCTTTTAACTCATCAGTTCTGGGTCAACTATTTTCACAATTAAAAAATAATAAAGCATAAATGATCTGATGTTTCACCACAGAGGTCATGGAGAGCACGGGTTTTGTTCAACTTTAAATCTTCGTGACCTCTGTGTTTATTGTGAAATCTTTTATATTGCTTTTGTTAAACTACGCACTCCATTTTATAAAAATAACAAGCAATGACAGAACTCGAATCTTTTTTTAGTGGCGATGGCTCATTGTCAAAAGTAATCCCCGGATATTTACCTCGTTCAGCGCAACTTGAAATGGCTGAATCAATTGCTCAAGCCATTGATAAAAAGACTAACTTAATTGCTGAAGCCGGAACGGGTACTGGAAAAACTTTTGCTTATTTAGTGCCTGCTATTTTGTCCAGAAAGAAAGTCATTATTTCGACAGGAACAAAAAACCTACAAGATCAGTTGTTTAATAAAGATTTACCTATAATTCGAAAGGCCATTAAAATGCCTTTTAAAGCAGCCTTACTAAAAGGTAGAGCCAATTATTTATGTACTTACCGTTTAGAAAATGCCTTAAATACCAGTTTTGGCTTTAGTAAAGAAGATGCAGCGGCTTTAGCGCGGATTAAAGCCTGGTCTAAGCGAACAAAAGTAGGCGATATTTCTGAAATTTCTGATGTTGCAGAGGGGGACCCCATCTGGTCACAGGCGACCTCAAATGTAGACAACTGTTTAGGTAAAGAATGTAAAGACTATGAGGATTGCTTTTTAGTACAAGCACGTAAAAAAGCGCAAGAATCTGATATTATTGTGGTTAATCATTATTTACTGTGTGCTGACTGGTCATTAAGAGAAACAGGCTTTGGTGAGTTGTTACCTAATGCTGAAGTAGTAATAATTGATGAAGCTCATCAATTGTCAGAAATTGCTTCCAATTTTTTAGGGCTGTCACTCAGCGGTAAACAGTTAAATGAACTGGCCACAGATACTTTGGTTGAATACTTTAAAGATGCCAAAGATATGCCTGATTTACGTACAGCTTGTGAAGACTTACAGTTTGAAGTTAAAGATTTGCGCCTGGCTTTTGGCATGGAGCTAAAACGTGGTGACTGGAAAGATTTAGAAGATAACCCAAAAATTTCAGCCGCTTTAGAGTCAGTCCATAAGCAACTGGACAGATTGGCAGAACATCTGGAATTGGCTTCAGTAAGAACCAAAGGATTGGAAACTTGTTTTGATCGAGTAGAGGCTGTAGAGGAGCTATTAAATAGCTTGATTAATGATGATAGTGGAAAATGGATACGCTGGTACGAAACACACAGTAAATCTTTTACGCTCAGTAAAACACCAGTGGATATAGCGGCCGAATTCAAGTCATTTATGAAACAACATAAAGCCAGCTGGATATTTACTTCGGCGACTTTAAGTGTCGCTAATAATTTTACCCATTTTTCTAAAGGTCTTGGTTTGTATGAAACTGAGAGTAAAAGTTGGGAAAGTCCTTTTGATTTTGAAACGCAATCCTTATTTTATCACCCTAAAGGGCTACCGAAACCTACTGAACCTGATTTTACTGAACAAGTAGTTGAATTTGCTTTGCCTGTTTTAAAAGCCAGTAAAGGGCGTGCTTTTTTTCTTTTTACCAGTCATAGAGCCCTTAAAATTGCTGCTGAAATTTTGCAAAATAAAATTGACTATCCCTTATTGGTTCAAGGCACTCGCGCAAAAGCAGTATTACTTGAACAGTTTAAAGAACAAGGTAATGCTATTTTATTGGCAACTTCCAGTTTTTGGGAGGGGGTTGATGTAAGAGGTGATGCTTTATCTTGCGTTATTATAGATAAATTACCGTTTGCCTCTCCCGGTGACCCTGTTTTAAAAGCACGTTTAGCAGCGATGGAAAAACAGGGTAGAAATCCTTTCTTTGAACATCAGTTGCCCACTGCTGTTATTGCTTTACGACAGGGAGTCGGGCGGTTGATTCGTGATGTCAATGATAAAGGGGTATTGATGGTCTGTGACCCTAGATTATTAAAACGCGCTTATGGTCATATGTTTTTAAATAGTGTTCCAGCAATGAAGCGGTCTCGTGATATTGCCGATGTCAATGAATTTTTTCGATTACTCGATTCAAATAAAAAAGAACAAAAGATGGAGCAAGAAAATTGAAAGTGTTAGCAGTAGAAACATCAACAGAGGCTTGTTCTGCTGCTTTATATATTGATGGTGAAACTTATGAACGCTTTGAAATAGCACCTAGAGAACATACTAAATTAATTTTACCGATGATTGATTCTCTAATGGCTGAAGCAGAGCTAAAACCCGAACAACTAGATGGCTTGGCATTTAGTCGAGGGCCAGGTTCATTTACAGGTGTCAGGATTTCAACGGGAATTATTCAAGGCATTGCGTTGGGAGTTGACTTACCGGTTGTTCCTGTTTCAACCTTAGCTGCAATAGCACATCATTATTTAAAAAACTCGACTTCCAATTGTGCTTTTACAGCAATGGATGCGCGGATGGGTGAAATATTTTGGGGCGTTTATCAGAAGAATCAGCAAGGGTATGCGGAACTTATTGGTGAAGAAGCGGTTACATTAGCTGAAAATATTATTTTCCCTCAGTTGCAAGGCATGGGTATAGGTTCGGGATGGGGTGAATATGCTGAGCAATTAAAAAACTGTCTTGGTGAGTTGTTGCAAGGAATAGAAGTTGAGAATTTACCAAGAGCATCAGCCATTGTTGATTTAGGTGTTATGGGGTTTAACAATAATCAGGCCGTTGCTGTTGAAAAAGCGATGCCTGTTTATTTAAGAAATAAAGTTGCAAAAAAAGAATCAGAAAGATAGTGGTAAGTAAAAGAGCATAAAAACTAACATTTATTACCACACAGCCTGAAAAGTGACTACCATGCAAAAAAAACTAGCGCATGTAGCTGAAGGGGTCGTTGTTGCAGTAAGCTACTGAACTTTTTAGTAAAAAATGTTAGATATACTTCACGCGGTCACGACGGCGGTTTTCTATCGGTCGATTTGTGTCGATAGGCAGCGTTGCTGAAATAGATAATTGGACTCCCCCACCCTAAAAAAGTGGAGTAATATAGTTGCTCTCAAACAAAATATTGAAGGAGTCCAAAGCATGAATAATACAATGATTGGAGTTGATTTAGCAAAAGAAGTTATTCAAGTTTGTATTTATACAAACCAAAGCGTGCATTCTAATAAAGAAATGACACATAACGATTTTCTTCTCTGGCTTTTCAATACCAAACCAACGGTCATTATATTTGAAGCCTGTGGAACCTCAAATTACTGGAAACAGAAAGCGATTGAAGCAGGGCATAATGCTCGCCTGATTTCTGCCAAACTTGTGGCGACTGTCAGGCAAAATCAGAAAACGGATAAAAATGATGCGCTGGCCATTGTTCAGGCCGCGCACCTTCCTGAGATAAGTTTCATTAAAGGCAAGAGTGAAGAGCAGCAGCAATTACAGTCAGTATTACGTTTGAGAGAGCTTGCCATTAAGCAAAAAACGGCTTTAAGCAATCAACTGAAAGCCTTATTGCTTGAATTTAATATTCGATCATCCAGTAGAAATGGTGGGCTAAAAGGTATCATTGAATCGACACTGGAAGATGCAGAAAATGGTTTTTCCTGTGAATTTAGGCAGGCTTTAGATATTGCCTGGACGCAGTATGTGCAACTATTGGAATCGATTAAAGTTTACGATGAATGCTTGGAATCATCAGTCAAAGAACAGAATGATTGTAAGCACTTGCTAAAACTTGAAGGCGTGGGAGCCGTGAATGCCATCAAGCTATATATTGCCTTAGGCTGTGCTGATCTGGGAACGTTTAGTAAGGGAAAAGATGCTTCGGCCTGTATTGGGTTAACGCCCTTGCAATACTCCTCGGGTGGAAAAACCAAGCTTGGCTCTATTGGTAAACATGTAAAAAACAGCAGGCTAAGAAGTGATCTTATTACCGGTGCGATGTCTGCGATCAGCCAGATTGTAAAAAGAAATGCAAAGACCAAAAAAGAAGAATGGATCCAAGAGTTGGTTGCACGCCGAGGTAAAAAGTGTGCCGCGGTGGCATTGGCTAACAAAACGGTGAGAACAGCTTTTGCAATGCTCACACAAGGTACAGAATATAAAGCAGAGCTTTTGGCTGCTTAATAAAGAGTTCCAACAATAAAAATGCAAAATCGAAGATGAAAATCAGCGTGTTAAATCAGTACGCAACAAAGAGCTTAGAGCTCGCTAAATAGATTTGAAAACACGTTCGCGTAAATATCATAGAGCCTGAGTTAGCTACTCTCTATAGAGCTCGTACATAAGTACGCATTTAATTCTTTAATAGAGCAAATTTATTGTTGACAAAGGGGGAGTCCACATAAGTTGCGTAGCTTGCTATGCACCTATTCCAGTGCCTTACTATCGACAAAAATCAGTAGCTTATACATTCCACATCTGTGGCCGTGCGAAGTATAGCTTTTAAGTATGTTTTATTCGAATGTAAAATTATCTGACACATTCCTTTCAATTTAAGGTGAAAATCTCTATTCTTTTTAGTATTCTTTTGCCTTAAAACCCTCGGGCACATCAAGCGAAAAAATATCTTCTCTGATATGAGCCGTATAAAAACCCAATGATAAAATTCTCTGTTTTAATTCCGTTGTCATATCAACTGCAGCCAGTATACCAAATAGCTTCTTTTCTTTATGTTCAGGAAAGAATCGCCTAAAGTTTTTCATAATTGTTTGTAGTTGAACAATCCCCTCTTCTCGGAGGTGGCTTTTTACTTCAACGACATACACTTCATTTATTGTACTGTTAGCGTATGCCAAGACATCAATTTCCATATCTCTACCTTCTTTATGTATTCTGACACTGGGGCTAATTATTTCCATTTTAAATTTGTCTTGCAATATCTTCTGCATTGAAGGTAGAGCCAAACCTTCAGTAAAACTACCAAATTTACGCCCTAATCCGCCAATTTGTTTACCTAGTTCTTTAATTTGTTGATTTGTTTGCCTATTACTTGCTTTTATTTGCTCACCTGTTGCTTTTATTTGTTCATCTGTTGCTTTTATTTGCTCATCTGTTGCCTTTATTTGTTCATCTGTTGCCTTCTGAGATAAGGCCAAGCTTAGAACAAGTTTTTTTAATTCTTCATCTTTTATCATTTTTCTTTATTCCTCTCAGTAATTAAGGGGCAAGAATTAAGGATTCAGAACTCTTTAAGCCTAAGCAACAATATACCCTTGGCATGGTTAGGACCGTGGATTTCTAACCGCTGAGTTTTTGCCGATAACTGCGTAGTTATTAATAAAAACCAGCAAGTTATCATTTCCTCACCCGTGGCCGTTAAAAGTACTTTCCAGTTATTGCGGACTGAAGTCCGCTCTACAACAGCTAATTTGTGGTATATCAATAGCCATTAATTATTTCTTAGCGATACAACTCCATGCAGCTAACCACACCTGAGCCTGATAACTATCCGCACTTTTTGGCAAATCACCTGATAATATCAGACTTAAAGCTTGTTTAATAATGCCTAAGAAATGACTATAAGCAAGCAATGAATCCATAGAACGGATCTCGCCATTCTTAATTCCATTTTGTATTACTCGTCTAATTTTATTAAAAGGAGCAGTTTCAATCACTGGCTTTTGTTCTGGTAATATTTCTTTAATATTTACCACCAATAAAATTTGAATCACCTCTGGCGCATCATCCGTTAATTTAAATAACAAATCGACTATTTCTCTTAACTGGTCAGAGACCTTTCTATTTCTTCGTCGAATATCATCAATAGAAATACTTAAACTGTCGAGAATATTGCCATATAAGGTATCGGCAATTGCTTGTTTATTTTTAAAGTGTTGATATATTCCACTGGTTGTTTTGATTCCTACGGCATCTTTTATATCGGTTAAAGAGGTATTAAAATACCCTTTTTCTGCAAATAATTTTAATGATGCTAATAAAACCTCATCTTGAGTAAGAGGTTTTTTTCCCGTCACACTTTTTTCCTTATCCATTGCTACTATCTTTTTATTGTTATTCTTTTAGAGCTGTATAGGCGGCCGACAAATAATGCATCATTGACCATAAGGTCAAAAATGCTGCTATATACAACAGCCAATACCCGATTAAATTAATAGGTAAACCAAACAAATCTTCGCGATAAAGTAAAAAGCCAATAGCAAGCATTTGAACGGTTGTTTTCCACTTTCCTAATTTTGATACTTTTACTTTTGCTTTTTGACCCACTTCAGCCATCCACTCTCTTAAAGAAGCAATCGTAATTTCTCGTCCAATAATAATAGCTGATGCAACAGCTAATGTTGCATCAGCTTGTTGCTGTACAATTAAAACCAATACAAAAGCCACCATTAATTTATCTGCAACAGGGTCAAGAAATGCTCCAAATGCAGTTTCCAAACTCATTTTTCTGGCTAAATAGCCATCAAGCCAATCAGTAAAACCTGCCACAATAAAAATAAAGGTACAGGCCATATTGGAATATTCCCACGGCAAGTAAAAAACAACTGCCAATAAAGGAATAAGTGCAATACGGAGTAATGTCAGGTTGGTAGGTAAATTAAATTCAATGGCCATCTTGGTGATGAAAGTTGTCGTATATACGTTGTGCTAATTGCTTACTAATCCCATCAATCCCTGAAAGTGCATCAATACCTGCATTCGTGATCCCTTGCAAGCCTCCAAATTGCTTTAATAAAAGCTGTCTTCTTTTTGGTCCTAACCCTGGAATTGTTTCCAACACAGATTGTTTTTTTGCTTTTGCCCTACGTTGCCTATGGCCCGTTATTGCAAACCGGTGAGCTTCATCTCTTATATGTTGAATTAATAATAAAGCACTCGCACCAGGTGTTACATCTAAAGGTTGTTGTTGATCAACCAAAATAATCTTTTCCATTCCAGCTTTACGATCAGGACCTTTAGAAACTCCGACTATCATAACATTATTTACGCCACATTCATCTAATGCCTTTTGTGCTTGACTAACTTGTCCCTTGCCGCCATCAATTAATAAGATGTCTGGGGCTTGATGCTCACCTTTTTTTAAGCGTTTGAAGCGTCTGCTAACGGCCTGATACATGGCGGCATAATCATCACCTGGCGTGATACCTGCTATATTAAATCGACGATAAGCTGACTTTGCAGGGCCTTCTCTGTCAAAAACCACACAGGAGGCAACTGTCTGATCCCCTTGAGTATGACTAATATCAAAACATTCTAATCTTTTTGGTATCTCAGTACAGCCCAACTCTTCTTGCAAACTTAAATACCTTGCATACATACCCTGCTTATCAGATAGTTTGCTTAATAATGAATTTTCGGCATTCATTGCCGCCATCTGCAACCATTTTAAGCGATCTCCCCTTACATTAAAGGTGATTGTTACTGCATGAGCCGCTTGTTTAGATAGTACTTCTATGAGTAAATCAGCGTCATTAATTTCATGACTTATAATCAACTCATAAGGTGCTTGCCTTTCTAAATAATATTGAGCAATAAAAGCTTGTAATATATTGCTAGGTGACTCTTCCACTGTTATTTTTGGAAAAAACACCTTATTACCAAGGCTTTGCCCATTGCGAATAAAAAACACTTGAACACAAGCTATTCCCGCTTTAGTTTCACAAGCAATAATATCAACATCACCTTTCTCACCCTGAACAAAATGCTTTTCCAATACAGTACGCAAACGCGATATCTGATCTCGATAAATGACTGCTTGCTCAAATTCAAGCTTATTTGATGCTACCTCCATTTTAGCTATTAATTGATCAATCAATAGATGACCTTTTCCTTCTAAAAATAAAAGGGTATTCGTCACATCTTCCGCATAATGCTCTTTGTCAATTAAATTAACACAAGGTGCTGTGCAACGCTCAATCTGATATTGTAAACAAGGCCGAGTTCTATTATTGTAATAAGAGTCTTCACACTGCCTAACGGGGAATATCTTTTGTAATAATTTTAAGGTTTCTTTAATGGCTCCTGCACTGGGGTAGGGACCAAAGTACTTTCCCTTTTTCTTTTTTGCCCCTCGGTGGAAAGTTATTTGGGGGTAATCATGATAACTTGAGATAAATAAATAAGGGTAGGATTTATCATCTCTAAGGCAAATATTATACCGTGGTTTATGCCTTTTTATTTGCTGGCTTTCCAGTAATAAAGCTTCGCCCTCAGTATTAGTGATGACTATTTCAATGCTAGCAATCTTTGCTACCATTGCCTGTTGTTTAACTGAACAGGTTTTACTCCTAAAATAACTAGAAACTCGATTTTTTAAGTTTTTAGCCTTACCAATATAAATAATCTGCCCTTTCTCATTTAGCATTTTATAAATGCCAGGACGCTTGGTCAGGTTCTTTAAAAAATCTTTGATATCAAAAGTAGATTCCGTCATCGTGGCACAAATTTCTTTTTCGTATCAATTTACAGTAGAAAGCACTCATAAAAAAAGGGCCTTTCGGCCCTTTCTGTTGAAGCTTGCAAAAAAGACTTAGTCTTCTTTTCCCACTTCTTTCATACTTAATCTCACTCTACCTTGACGGTCGATTTCAAGCACTTTAACTTTAACGACATCGCCTTCTGTCAATTTGTCACTTACTTTCTCAACACGTTCTTCAGAAATTTGTGAAATATGAACCAAGCCATCTTTGCCAGGAAGAATGGTTACAAAGGCACCAAAGTCCATTAAACGAGCTACTTTACCTTGGTATATTTTACCTACTTCAACTTCAGCAGTAATTTCTTCAATAATACGTTTAGCTTCTTCACCGGCCGCTTTATCTACAGAAGCAACTTTAACAATTCCCTCGTCAGTTAAGTCAACAGAAGCACCTGTTTTCTCAGTTATACCACGAATAGTTGCACCACCCTTACCAATAACTTCACGGATTTTGCTAGGATCAATTTTAAAAGTGATAATTCTAGGGGCAAAATCAGACATTTCTTCACGTGTTGAACTTAATGCTTTGTTCATTTCGCCAAGAATAAATAAACGTCCATCTTTCGCTTGTTCTAGCGCAGCTTGCATAATTTCAGCAGTGATACCGTCAATTTTAATATCCATTTGCAGAGCAGTGATACCATCTTCCGACCCAGCTACTTTAAAATCCATATCCCCTAAATGATCTTCATCTCCTAAGATATCTGATAAAACTGCAAAGTTATCACCTTCTTTAATTAAACCCATTGCAATACCTGCAACAGGCGCTTTAGTCGGTACACCCGCATCCATTAGTGCCAAACTACTACCACAAACTGAAGCCATTGAGCTGGAACCGTTTGATTCAGTAATTTCAGACACGATACGAATGGTGTATGGAAATTCATCCATATTGGGTAAAACAGCCGCTACACCACGTTTTGCCAAACGACCATGACCAATTTCACGACGCTTTGGAGAACCAACAAAACCCGTTTCACCTACACAGTATGGAGGGAAGTTATAGTGCAACATAAAAGGTTCTTTATATTCACCCGATAAGCTGTCGATGATTTGTGCATCACGCTCAGTACCTAAAGTTGCAACAACTAAAGCCTGAGTTTCACCTCGAGTAAATAAAGCAGAACCATGTGTTCTATCTAATAAACCTGTTTTAACAGAAATAGCTCTGACTGTTGAAAGGTCACGACCATCAATACGGACTCTTTCTTCTAGAATAGAACTCCGTACGATTGTTTTTTCAACATGCTCAATGATATCTTTGATATCACGTTCTTCATATTGATCGTCCGCTGTTAATTTTTCAATACAAGATTTTCTGATGACAGATAACTCATCTTGTCTTACTAATTTTTCAGCAATTTTATAAGCTGCTTGAATGCCTGATTCAACTTCAGCTTTAACTAGACCTGCTAATGTTTCATTAGTTTCTGGTGCTGTCCACTCATAAGTAGGTGTAGCAACTTCAGCTGCAAATTCTTTGATTGCTGTAATGGCACCTTGCATTTGCTCGTGGCCAAATAAAACCGCCCCTAACATAACTTCTTCTGATAATAATTGAGCTTCTGACTCAACCATTAATACAGCATGCTCTGTACCCGCAACCACTAATTCTAACTGCGAATCTTCAAGTTCAGTTCTTGTAGGGTTTAATAAATATGAACCATCTTTATACCCTACGGATGCCGCAGCAATTGGACCATTAAAAGGTAAACCTGAAATAGCCAAGGCTGCTGAAGCCCCTAGTAAAGCAGGAATTTCGGTATCAACTTCAGGGTTTAATGAAATAACTGTCGCAATAATTTGTACTTCATTAGTATAACCATCAGGAAATAAAGGACGGATAGGTCTATCAATCAGTCGAGAAGTTAAGGTTTCTTTCTCAGTAGGTCGGCCTTCACGCTTAAAAAAACCACCCGGTATTTTACCGGCAGCATAGGCTTTTTCTTGATAATTAACCGTTAAAGGAAAAAAGTCGCCTCCTTGAGCTTCTTTTTTACCGACAACAGCAACAAGTATTGAAGTACCTTCAACATCAATCAATACTGTTCCGCTGGTTTGACGAGCAATTTCACCCGTTTCCATAGTGACAAGGTGATCGCCGTATTTAAATTCTTTCCTGATAGGAGTCAAAATTAAGATCCTTAATTAAAGGTTATTAATATGAAGAGCTTTTATAGTCTTCATTTTCAAAATTATATTTTTACAAAAAAAACGGTGGCTAATCATAGATTATTCACCGTTTTTAATGTTTTTTACTTCCGCAACCCTAAACGCTCAATCAATGAACGATAACGAGTTTGGTCTTTTTTCTTTAAGTAATCCAATAATTTACGTCGTTGGTTTACCATGCGTAACAATCCACGACGAGAGTGGTTGTCTTTTTTATGTGCTGCAAAATGTGGTGTTAAATGAGTAATGTGCGCGGTTAACAATGCAACTTGTACTTCGGGTGATCCTGTATCAGTTTCTGATAAACGGTACTCTTCAACAACTGCTTTTTTTTGTTCTGCTGTAAATGGCATTTTAATCCCTATAGATTAATTGTTTTAAAAAAAACCATCAATTCATGATGATTCACTACGACATTGCCTCCACATATAGGGTGTAGGGGCAGATGTTATTTTGGACTAGAAAGCCTCCAATCCACTTAAGCAGCTTTGCCCCTTAAGTTAAAAATTTTCTTAGGTACAAGTTTACCATTCAATAGCATTTCACCCAAGCCTAAAAATCCTTGTTCATCATACATTCTCACAGGACCTTGAATTGAATCACATGGGTAATCTATTTGTTGACCATGGTTGATCAAGGTAGCTTGCTGACTAGAAAGCTGAATCGGAGGAATGTCCTGTAGAGGTTCATCGACTGCAAGCAAACTAGCCGTTAATTGTTCCAGGGACATAGACTGGCATTGTTCAATCGTTAATGCATCTGCAATTTTAAACTGACCTGATTGAGTTCTTCGTAGACCCACAATAGTTCCACCACAACCTAAGCTGTGGCCAATATCTTCAGCCAACGATCGTATATATGTTCCTTTAGAACAAAACACATCAAGAGTTAAGCTATCAGCCGTTAAATCCAGTAAATTAATTTCAAAAATGCTAACCCTGCGTGCTTTACGCTCGACAACCTTCCCTTCCCTAGCCAATTCGTACAGTTTTTTACCGTTATGTTTTAAGGCTGAATACATGGGAGGAACTTGATCAATTTCACCCATAAACGTCTGCAAACAATCATTAATAAGTTCTAATGATAATTCCGGCACCGGTTTTTGCTCAATAACTTTCCCTTCAGCATCACCGGTATCAGTTATTACCCCAAGTTTAACAACAGCTTGATAACGCTTATTGTCATCAAGCATCATAGCTGAAACTTTTGTTGCTTCGCCAAAACACAAAGGTAGCAAACCTGTAGCCAGAGGGTCTAGGCTTCCCGTATGCCCACCTTTATTGGCATTAAATAAGCGTCTAACTTCTTGTAAAGCTTTGTTAGAAGAAACCCCCAAGCGTTTATCTAGCAAGATAATTCCATGGACATTTCGGCCAGATTTTCGCTTACTCACCTCTTACTCCTGATGACTCTTATCTTCTTCAGAAAGTAATTCAGCCACTCTCATTCCTGTATCAAAGGAATCATCATAATAAAATCTAAAATCAGAAATATGTCTTAAACGCATTCTTTTTGCTACTTGATGACGAATAACAGGAGCTAATTCATTAAGCACTTTAATATTTTCAAGCTTTCCCTCTTCATCAGCATTTAAAACAGTGATATAAATTTTAGCAACAGCCAAATCTTTAGAGACAAGCACTTCATTTATTGTAATAAAGCCTAAGCGAGAGTCATCAGTTTCTCGCTGCAAAACATAAGCAAGCTCCTTTTGCATTTGTGAGGAAACTCGCTCACTACGACCATATTCTTTAGCCATAGATTACAGCTCCCGCTTCACTTCTACACGTTCAAACACTTCGATCTGGTCACCGCTTTTGACATCATTGTAGTTTTTCACACCAATACCACATTCCATACCCATTTTAACTTCATTCACATCATCTTTAAATCGACGTAATGACTCAAGTTGACCTTCGTATATAACAATATTGTCTCGTAAAACTCTGATTGGAAGGTTTCGTTTAACAAAACCATCAATAACCATGCAACCTGCAATCGCACCAATTTTTGGTGATTTAAACACATCACGTACTTCAGCAAGCCCTACAATTTTCTCTTGAATTTCTGGAGCCAACATACCACTCAGCGCACGTTTTACTTCATCGATTGCTTCATAAATAATACTGTAATAATGTAGATCAATTTCTTTTTCTTGAATCAGTTTACGCGCAGTAGTATCAGCTCGCACATTAAAGCCTATCAAGATTGCACCAGAAGCTAATGCAAGATTTGCATCTCCTTCATTAATACCCCCTACCCCCCCAAATACACATTTTACTGATACTTCATCATTTGACAAACTAATCAGTGACTCACGTAAGGCCTCCAAACTACCTTGTACATCTGTTTTAATAACAACATTTAAGGTAGAGGTATCGCCAGCAGCCATTTTAGAGAAGACTTCCTCTAATTTTGAAGCTTGTTGCGCTGCATGTTTAGATGATTTTTTTCTATCCTCTCTATGCTCAGCAAGTTCTTTAGCCGCCTTTTCATTTTGAGCAAAGGTAAATTCATCCCCTGCTTCAGGCGTACCCGACAAACCTAAAATTTCAACTGGTGCTGCAGGTCCAGCACTATCCGTTGATTTACCATTTTCATCAAACATGGCTCTGATACGGCCATACTCATGTCCACAGATAACAATTTGGCCTTTTTTAAGTGTACCTTTTTGCACCAAAATCGTGGCAACGGCACCGCGCCCACGATCTAGTCTTGATTCAATACAAAAACCTGAAGCAGCACCTTCAACAGGCGCAGTCAACTCTAGTATTTCTGTTTGCAAAATAAGCGCTTCAATTAATGCATCAACACCTTCACCTGTTTTTGCAGATACTTTAAGGAATTGAGTCGTACCCCCCCATTCCTCAGGCACAACCTCAAGTGTTGCCATTTCTTGCATCACTTTGTCTGGATTAGCATCTGGCTTATCCATTTTGTTAATTGCAACAATTAAAGGAACCCCAGCAGCTTTAGCATGCTCAACCGCCTCCTTAGTTTGCGGCATCACACCATCATCAGCCGCAACCACAACAATAACAATATCGGTTACTTCTGCACCACGTGCTCGCATTGCTGTAAAAGCGGCATGTCCCGGTGTATCAAGAAAAGTGACATTACCATGATCCGTTTTTACTTGATAAGCCCCGATATGCTGAGTAATACCGCCTGCCTCGCCTGATGCAACACGTGTTTCTCGAATATAATCTAATAATGATGTTTTACCATGGTCAACATGCCCCATAATTGTGACAATGGGAGCTCTGGGTAGATGTTCACGATTATCTGACTCATCCTGATCAACCACATCGGCCATCATTTCTTTTTCTAAATCATCATCACTTTGTAAAACAGGCTTGTGCCCCATTTCTTCAACCAAAATAACAGCTGTTTCTTGATCTATAACCTGGTTGATCGTCGCCATACTACCTAGAGACATTAATTGCTTAATAACCTCCCCTACTTTTACACTCATTTTCTGAGCTAGCTCAGAAATTATAATTGTCTCAGGAATGGTGACATCTCTAATGATTGCTTCAACAGGCCTCTCAAACTGATGCTTAGCATCTGACTCTGTGGCAAGCTGAATTCTTCTTTGCTTACCTTTTTTACCTTTTTGTTTTCTTCTTGTTCCAGCGGGCATTGCTTCGCCTCGACCTGGGGCAATCCCTCTTCTAGCGGCAGGACCTGCTGGTTTAGCGGCTCCAGCCGCAGGTTTATTAGCGGCACCTGCTGCTTGCTTTTTCTTATGCAGTGTTTGTTGTTTTTTTGCTTCCGCTTGTTTTCTTACCTTAGCCGCATTTCTTTCAATTGAAGCCTCAAGTCTCGCTTTTTTCTCAGCCTCTAAACGTAATTTAGTCGCCTCTTCTTCTGAAATCGCGGGAACTTCAGGCTCAACCACTACACTCTGCTTATTTTCTTCTTTAGCTGTTTCAGGTTTAACACCAGCCTTTACTTTCTCACCACTTACCTTTTTCTTTTCAGCTTTAACTGTTTTTTTAGCTTCTACCGTTGCTTTAACTTCTTCCTTAACTGTTTCAACGACGACGACTTTTGTTTCCTTCTGTTTTATCTCTATTTCTGTAACTTTACGTTTTTTCTCTTCCTGAGCAGCCAGAATACTTGCTTCATGCTTTTTGCGCTCTTGCTCTTCAGCCGCTATTTGTTGCTTTTGTTCCTCTAAAGCTTTTTTAGCACGCTCACTTTCTTTTTGGTCCTCTGAAATTTCAGGTTCGCTACGTTTAATATAAGTTTTCTTCTTTCTAACTTCGACGTTAACAGTTTTTGCTGCTGCCCCAGGACCTGTAGCCTGGGTTAATTCTGAAACTTTTCTACGTTTTAAAGTTATTTTTTTAGGTGCATTTTCTGAATTACTGCTTTCAGTTTTACCATGTCTTTTACGAAGATGTTCCAATAGTTTGACTCGCTCATCCTCACTAATCAAATCATTGGCTGAGGATGCAGAAACACCCGCTTCTTTTAATTGCTCTAAAAAGCGATCCAGAGGTATTTTCACCATCTCTGCTAATTCTTGTACTGTTTTATCACTCATATTTTCCCCCTACCCTTCGCTTTGATCACTAGCAAACCATGGTTCGCGCGCTTTCATAATCAGTTTTCCTGCCCGTTCTTTATCTACCCCTGAAAAACCAAGAAGATCATCAACCGCCTGATCTGCCAAGTCCTCCATCGTTAGAATGCCCTTTGCAGCCATTTCATGTGCCAATTCTTCATCCATACCCTCCATTTCAAGAAGGTCCTCAGCCGGCTTTGACGTCTCTATCGCTTCTTCTGATGCAATAGCATTAATTAACACCGCATCTTTTGCTCTGCCTCTTAGTGCATCAACTAACTCTTCGTCAAAACCTTCTATTTCCAACATTTCCTCAACAGGAATGTAAGCAATCTCTTCTACATTAGTTAAGCCAACTTCAATCAAAATATCTGCAATTTCTTCATCAACATCCAGTTGATCAATAAAAGCTTGCTTAATTTTTGATAGTTGATCATCACCAACGGCCTTTTCTGCACTTTTATCACGAACATTTAGCTCCCAGCCTGTTAGCTGCGTCGCTAAACGAACATTTTGACCGCCTCGACCAATAGCTTGTGATAGATTATCCGTAGCAACAGCAAGATCCATGCAATGCTTATCTTCATCAACCACAATCGATTCTATTTCTGCGGGTGACATTGAATTAATAACAAACTGAGCCTCATTATCATTCCATAAGATAATGTCAACTCTTTCACCGGCTAACTCATTAGAAACCGCCTGAACTCTTGACCCTCTCATACCAACACAAGCACCAACAGGATCAAGCCTAGGATCATTACTTCTAACAGCAATTTTAGCGCGTGACCCAGGATCCCTTGCAGCAGCCAGCACATCAATCATGCCCTCTCCAACTTCTGGCACCTCAAGCCTAAATAAAGCCATTAATAGCTCGGGGGCTGAACGACTAACAAAGAGCTGCGGCCCTCGAACTTCTGAACGCACTTCTTTTAAATAACCTCTCACTCTATCCCCAATACGAATTGATTCTCTTGGAATCATTTCTTCCCTTGGAATATAAGCCTCAACATTGCCACCTAAATCCAGGTAAACACTGCCTTTTTCTAAACGTTTAACCACCCCAGTAACTAATTCGCCAACCCTGTCCGTATAAGCTTCTACAATCTTCTTACGTTCAGCTTCTCTAATTTTTTGGATAACAACTTGCTTTGCCGTTTGCGCAGCAATTCTACAAAAAACAACAGATTCGATTTGTTCTTCAATAAAATCACCCACTTCAATATCAGAATCATCCATTTGTACAACTTCTAATAAGGCTTGCGAATCAGGAAATTCTAGATCGCCATCAATTTCAGCGTTTTCTGCAACGACTTCCCAGCGTCGAAAAGTTGTATATTCACCCGTTTCTCTATTAATTTCTACTCGTGCTAAAATATGGTTATTATGACGCTTTACTGCAGCAGCTGCCAACGCATCTTCCAATGCTTGAAAAACAATGTTTTTGTCAATATCTTTTTCATTTGCAAAAACATCCGCCACCAATAAAATTTCTTTATTTTCCATTACGCCCTCCTTTTTTTATTAAGTAATCAGGTACTAACCGAGCTTTACTCATTGCCTGAAACGGGATTTCTATTACTTGTTCATTTTGTTGAAGGCTCACAATATCACCTTCAACCTGCCCAATAATACCAACAAGCTTTCTTCTATTCCCTATGGGTTTAAAAACATTGATAGTAACTGTACTACCAATAAACTGTTCGAATTGAGCTATCTTAAATAAGGGTCTTTCTGTTCCTGGTGAGGATACTTCCAACTGATAGTTATCACTAATAGGGTCTTCTACATCCAACATTCCACTTAATTGATGACTTACTTTGCTACAGTCCTCAAGCAAAACTCCATTTTCAGTATCAACATAAACCCTTAACAGGCCGTTCTTTGGATGAGGGTTATATTCAATGCCCACACACTCATACCCAAGACCTTCTACAATTGGTTCTATCAAATTCACCAAATGCTCCGGAGCCTGCTTCATAACGCCTCACTTTCTTACGAACAAAAAAAAAGAGCCTACGGCTCTTCCATACATAAAACTTAAAATATCTAGACTTTACTTTATCCTAGAAAACAAAAAACCCCATAAAGGGGTTTCTCAATATCTGGTAGCGGGGGCAGGATTTGAACCTACGACCTTCGGGTTATGAGCCCGACGAGCTACCAAGCTGCTCCACCCCGCGGTTGATTTGTACTATTATAAGCATTTTTCTCTACTTAGCAAGCTTTAATTTTCTTTACTTTATCTTAATCAGCTACAGACACTATAACCACTCTATAGCTTAACAATATAATATAAAATACCTGCTGAAAACAATCCTGCCAACACATCATCAAGCATAATACCAAAACCGCCTACAACTTTTTGATCTATCCATTTTATAGGCCAAGGCTTTAAAATATCAAAAATTCTAAATAAAATAAAACCAAGCAAAACTGCATACCATGAAAAAGGCACAAACCACATAGTAACAAGATAGCCAGCCACCTCATCCCAAACGATTCCACCAAAATCATGCTCGCCTAATTGTTTCGCCGCATTATCACAAAGATAAACGCCAAAAACACAAACTAGAATAGTTAAAATACTATAAATCCAAATATTAGTTTGCACAAAAGCCAAATAAACGGGGATTGCTGCAACAGTGCCCATGGTACCTGGCATTTTTTTAGCTAAGCCCGAGCCAAAACCAAAAGCCAAAAATAAAACAGGGCTCGTCAATATCTGCTTGACCGTTAATTTATTTTTTCCATAATTAGAATTAAGAAAAATGCTCAAAACCTTTTACCTCGAGTTTGTTTGTTACACCTAAACGTTGAAGTCTTAATCCCGAATTAGCATCAATCACTCCGATCTGCGTACACTCTATATTAATATAAGAGACATTATTTGGGGCAACGGTAAAACACAACTCATAGTCTTCGCCTGCTGACAATGGAAACAACCAATCACCGCTTACAGCAATATATTCAGTAACAGCTTTTGATAGTGGTATTTTATCCCAATCCAAAACAGCACCTACTCCACTCTTTTCTAAAATATGTCTTAAATCAGAAGCAACCCCGTCTGACAAGTCTATACAAGAAGTTGCATATTCTCTAATTTTTAAACCTTCGCTCACTCTTGGCTTAGGTTGGTGAAATTTTTGTAATACCTCATCAGCAAAATCACTCTGAAAACCTTGTTCAACTTTCAATCCTAAACCTGAACCCCCTAAACCTTGTCCTGTTACAAAAATCAAATCACCCACCTTTGCAGTTGAGCGCTTCAGGGCCTGCCCTTTGGGAACGATACCCATTGCTTGTACAGAAAGCGTTAGCGGCCCTTTAGTCGTATCCCCTCCAACCAAGTCCAGGGAATATGTTTTAAGCATCTCTAAAAAACCTTTAGAAAAGGCTTGCAACCAAACTTCATTGACCTCAGGCAGGGTTAGTGCCAGTGTGACAGATACAGGTTCAGCACCCATAGCCGCTAAATCACTTAAATTTACTGCTACTAGCTTCCTGCTTAATTGCTCTGGGTCAGTGTCGGCAAAAAAATGCACACCTTCAACCATGGTGTCAACGGTTAATGCCAGCTCATAACCTTCAGGAATAGACATAAGCGCACAGTCATCCCCCACACCCAGTCGGTTAACCGAGTTAATAAGTGACCCCGAAGTAAAATATCGCTGAATTAAATCAAACTCAGAAATAGCCACTAAATTTTATCTTTTCCCTGTTTAGCTTTAATCTCAGCAGCCCGCTTAGTTTTACCCACTTTATCCAAAACACCATTAACATACTTATGACTGCCATCAGCACCAAAACATTTTGCTAAATTAACGGCCTCGTTAATAATAACCTTATAGGGTGTCTCCAATCGATTGGTTAACTCATACACAGCAATTCTTAAAACAGCCCTTTCTACAGGATCTATTTTTTCAACAGGCCTATCTACAAACTCTGACAACGCCTCATCAATTGCATTTAATTGTTTAGGTACACCATAAAAAATTTCTGTAAAATAACTTTTCTGAGCCCCTTTTAGCAACTCTTCTTCCAGAAAATTCATTTCAATTCGAGCCAGACTGTCACCCGTCATTTGCCACTGATAAAGCGCTTGCACCGCACATTTTCTAGCATTTGTTTTTGCCAAACTCATTAATTTTCCAGGTTATCAAATAAACTCACCATTTCAATTGCAGACATGGCCGCTTCAGCCCCTTTATTACCCGCTTTAGTACCTGCACGCTCAATGGCTTGTTCAATACTATCAACTGTTAGCACACCAAAACTAACAGGCACATCATACTGCAATGAAACTGATGCTATACCTTTAACACACTCACTGGCAACATATTCAAAATGCGGGGTTCCGCCACGAATAACAGCACCTAAAGCAATAATGGCATCATATTTTTTTGTGACAGCAATACGCTGAATAACCATTGGCAACTCAAAAGCACCCGGAGCTTTTACCAAACAAATATCATCTTTATTTGCGCCATGTCGAACCAATGCATCAATTGCGCCTCCTTCCAGCTGCTCTACGATAAAGCTATTAAAACGAGAAGCTACAATACAAAATTTACCCCCTGAAACAGATAAATTCCCCTCTAATACTTTTATTGTCGACATTTTCTTTCTCTATTTTTTGTTAAATTTTACAATTTTTATTGGATTTTCATACTCTTTGACTCCACTTCTCTGCATCAAAGCTACACTTTTGAGTCTTTGCTATTCCGTATGCCCTACAACTTCCAGGTTATACCCAGAAAGCCCAAAATATTTTTTCTCGGCTCCCATCACCTTTAACTGTCGCACACCTAGATCAGCTAACACTCTTGCACCCGTTCCTGTGGTACGCCAATCCATTTTTTTCTCTTCTTCCGCCACAGGAATCACACCATTATCTTGCAATTGATACTGGTGAATATGTTCAACCAAAGACTTATTATCCTCACTCTGCCTGATAACAACCAAAATACCACGCCCTTCTTCAGCAATTTTTTTCATTGCTCCCTGAATCGAAATTGAACTTCCCGAGCGTTTTGAAGCGAACAAGTCGTCCATTAGATTCCGAGCATGCACTCTGACCAAAACAGGCTCATCAACTGCAACATCCCCCATAACTAATGCCAAATGCACATTATTATCATTAATATCCTGATAGGTATACATTCTGAAATCGCCAAATTCTGTTGGGTAATCACATTCGCTAATACGGTCTAAAGTATTTTCATTTTCAATTCTATATTGAATCAAATCGGCAATCGTACCTATTTTAAGCTCATGCTGTTTGGCAAAAACCTCAAGATCTGATTTTCTTGCCATTGTGCCATCTTCATTAAGAATTTCGACAATAACGGCTGCAGGCTCTACCCCTGCTAATTTTGCCAGGTCACAACCTGCTTCAGTATGTCCCGCACGATTCAGTACACCACCCGCTTGAGCCATCAATGGAAAAATATGCCCAGGCTGAACCAAATCACCAGGTGTTGCATCTTTAGCGACCGCAGCCTGTACAGTCAACGCCCTATCAGCAGCAGAAATACCAGTGGTAACACCTTTAGCCGCCTCAATAGAAACGGTAAAATTAGTCGAATGAGCGGTTTTATTATCATTCACCATTAAAGGCAATCTAAGTTGTTGACAATGCTCTTTTGTTAAAGTTAGGCAAATTAAACCTCGCCCATACTTAGCCATAAAATTAATATCAGCGGCTTTTGCAAAAGGTGCCGCTATCACTAAATCACCTTCATTTTCACGGTCCTCATCATCCATAATGATAACCATTTTACCTTGGCGAAAATCTTCTATGATTTCTTCTGTTGTATTCATTCAGTTCTATATTATTTGCTTAAAAAGCCACTATTTTGTAACAATTCTTCAGTGACTGAGCTAGATGTTTTTGCTGCAGCCTCCCCCTTTATTAATCTTTCCATATAACGGGCTAATAAATCCACTTCCAGATTAACTTCTTTACCTGCCACTAATTCACCCAAAGTTGTTTCTTGCAATGTATGAGGCACTATATTGACAGTAAATAATGCACCATCAACTTCATTGACAGTTAAACTTACACCATTAATACAAATAGAGCCTTTTTCAGCAATATATTTAGCGATATTATCCGGTGCTTTAAACCTGTATCTAAATGAACGCCCATCAGGCTGTTTTAAAACTACAGTCCCCAAACCATCAACATGACCACTAACAATATGCCCACCTAACCGAGTGGTCGGCGTTAATGCCAACTCTAAATTGACAGCATCACCCACTTTAGCAACTTTTAAACTTGTTCTAGCAATCGTCTCATTTGAAACATCCGCACAAAAAAAGTGGGCTCCTAACTCCACAGCAGTTAAGCATACGCCATTGACAGCAATACTATCACCTAATGCAACATCCCCAATAGCCAGCTTTCCCGTTTCTATCTTTAAACGATAATCACCACCTTTGGGCTGGACAGCTGCTATTTTTCCTACTGCTAAAATAATTCCTGTAAACATTTCGCTCTACTTCATCGTAAAAATCAACTTTAAATCAGGACCCACTTGCCTGATAGCTTTTATATTCAATTGTTTTTTGTCTGCCATCTTATGCAGTTCAGGTAAATTAAACAAACCACGCCCTCGATCACCCAAAATACAAGGAGCCATATAGACCACCCATTCATCAACTAACTCAGCATCTAACAAAGCACCATTTAGAGTAGCACCCGCTTCAACCATAACATTATTGATTCGCTGCTGCCCCAAGAAGATCATCACAGCCTTTAAATCTAACCGACCATTCGTTCTCTTTATTTGATAGACTTTATAACCAGCATTTTCAGCCTTTAATATTTTTTGCTGATTCGAACTACAGGTTAAAATCCAGATTTCACCTGCCAAACCAAGCATTTTACTTGTTAAGGGTATTTTTAACTCAGAATCAAGAATCACTCTAGTAGGCTGCACCACATCACCTTCAAGCCTCACATTCAATGAAGGGTTATCATCCAAAACAGTATTAATACCGGTCAAAATCGCGGAACTTTCAGCCCTTAACCTTTGCACATCAGCCCGAGAAGCTGAAGAGGTAATCCATTGACTCTCACCAGAAGCCATTGCAGTACGACCATCCAAACTCATTGCCATTTTGCTACGTACAAAAGGTAAAGCGGTAATCATTCGCTTAATAAACCCTTTATTTAACTTTTCTGCTTCCTCTCGCAATACCCCACAATCAACATCTATACCCGCATCTTGCATTTTTTTTATGCCTTGCCCTGCAACTAGTGGGTTTGGATCTTGCATTGCCACCACAACACGTTGAATACCTGCAACAATCAAGGCATCACAACAAGGTCCGGTTTTACCCGTATGACTGCAAGGTTCCAAGCTAACATAAGCTGTTGCACCCACTGCCTTATCAATATTTTCAAGCTGTTTTAAAGCATTAACTTCAGCATGTCCTAACCCCGCCTTTACATGCCAGCCCTCAGCAATTACCTGCTTATTTTTAACCAAAATACAGCCGACTCTCGGGTTAGGATCAGTTGTATATTTACCTTTTTCAGCCAGCTTTATCGCACGCGCCATATAAATGGCATCTTGAGGTGGCATTACTTATCCTGCATCTTTTCAATCATTTCAGTAAATTCATTGACATCTTGAAAGCTACGATACACTGAAGCAAACCGAACAAAAGCGACATGATCGAGTACTTTTAATTCCTTCATCACTAACTCGCCAACTTTATCACAAGAAATATCTCTATCTCCCATCGCCGTCAGTGATTTCTTGACCTTGCTAATTGCAGCCTCAATCGCCTCACTACTCACCGGCCTTTTTTCTAGCGCACGTTGCATTCCAGAACGAAGTTTTTTCTCATTAAAAGCCTCATGCGCGCCATTGCGTTTAATAATTTTGGGTAATGTTAATTCAGCAACTTCATAAGTAGTAAATCGCTCCTTACAATTAGCACACTCTCGCCTACGTCGAACCTGATCACCGTCACTCGCCAATCGAGAGTCTACAACTCTGGTATCCTGAGCAGTACAAAAAGGACAGCGCATTATCTTACCTATTTCCCGAAACAAGCCAAAGACTTGGCAAAAGTTTATTATTTTATACCATAAATGGCATTTTATCATAAAAACAAGCAGTTAATTGGCAGCTTAAGATTACCAGCAATACATCTTCTCAACCATTTCATCTACTTAAAAATTCTGTTTTTGAATATTGCAGCTTATTGAAAATTTATTAGAGAAAGCAGAAACCCTTATTTGCTACTACCTGTCGTATTATTGACAAGTCTAGCTTTCCTGGAAATTTTTACGTACTGTGCTTGATAGCTTTATAAAAAGGGATTTACTGTTTGATATATAATAAGCCCTTTACAAAGATATTTTCTTTCTTTGGCTAATAACAAAACTTAAATTAATAACTGATGTTGCTTAGGTATTCTTCTGACCCTATATTTCGACTTTCTACTTCCACACTAAAAATGTCTAAAATAAGCGATACTATAAGTCGTAATTTTTCTCCTACTCAGCCTGTAAAAGCATCAGAGAGTCCTACCAAACCTGCGATATCATCGCAACAATTACTCGAAGTCAGCAATAATATTAGCCTTTACTACGCGCCTAAACCAAGCTCTACCCACCAAAATATTACACTACTATCTATTAATCCTGAGCAACTTTATATTTATTGGAACCTGGGAGAAAATAATGCACATTTATTACCCCCTTCCATGAATCATGATAATTTAATTTTACGTATTGATGCTCAAGACAACTTTAAAGGCCATTCAAAAGTAATTTTTGAAACTCCTATTTATGCGATTCAACACCAAAAGAAAGTCACTCTTCCTTTAACTAATAACAATGCAATATATTCTGCAAAAATTGGTAGCAACTCCATTAAAAATAAGTTTGAACCCATTGTAGTATCCAATAAACTAGCTGTTTTAAAAGATAACACAACAGCTGTTTTTAGCTCTACTGAGCATAATCACACCTCAACTCTTGCCACCTCTCTTACAACTACTGAGTCACGCCCCACATCAATTAACATACAAGCACACTATTTTAATAGTAACCATTCTGGCAAAGGAAAGAAGAGTTTAAAATAATGAATAAAGGATTTATTAGTATCGTTCTTCATGCCCACTTACCTTATGTAAGACATCCTGAATACGATAGCTTTTTTGAAGAAAACTGGTTATTTGAGACAATGACTGAGTGCTACATTCCATTAATTAATATCTTAGATAACTTAGCTAAAGATCATATTATTTATCGCTTAACCTTATCTTTATCGCCCACTCTTATATCAATGCTGGGGGACGACTTACTTCAGTCTCGTTACCAACGATACCTTAACCAACGAATTGAACTTGCCGAAAAAGAGATCATCAGAACTCGCCAGCAACCTGAAGTTAACAAGTTAGCTCGCTTATATCGCAGATTTTTTAGACGAGTTCAAAAGACTTATCATAACTACCATTCTAATTTATTATTAGCTTTTAAAAAGCATTACCAATTAGGCCACCTTGAGTTAATAACGACGGCAGCAACTCACGGATTCTTACCTTTATTAAATATTAACCCTTTAAGTGTTAAAAATCAGGTTGAAATTGGCATTAAAACCTTTGAGTCAAGCTTTGGCTTCTCTCCTCAGGGTTTTTGGCTTCCAGAGTGTGGCTATTACCCCCAATTAGAATTTACTTTAGCGGAAGCTGGAATTAAATATTTTTTTACCGATAGTCACGGTATTTTAGATGCAAGTGAGCCTCCTAAAAATGGCGTTTATGCACCTTTAAACTGTGGCAATGAAGTATTCGCTTTTGGACGTGATACTGAAACCTCTCAACAAGTTTGGAGTGCTGAAACAGGCTACCCTGGAAATAAATACTACCGAGAATATTATAGTGATATTGGATTTGAATTAGAGCAAAGCTATATTGCTCCTTATATATTAGACAATACAACCCGAATTAATACAGGAATCAAGTATCACCGTATAACAGGCAATAACTTAGAGAAAGAGTTATATGACCCTAAATATGCACGGCAAACTGCAACTATAGATGCTCAAGATTTTATAAACAAATGCCAGCATCATATTGAGCAATTAAGCGCAACAATGGATAGGCCTCCCATTATTATTGCACCTTATGATGCGGAACTTTTTGGCCATTGGTGGTTTGAAGGGCCTAGCTGGTTAGAATCTGTACTTCGTTTAGCCAGCAAAGAAATGGCCAACTTTAAAACTATTAGTTGTTCAGATTATTTAACACAGCACACTTCTCATCAAATCGCCACACCTGCCGCATCCACATGGGGACATGAGGGGTATTCTAGCTACTGGATTAACGAAAAAAATGACTGGATTTATCCCTTTATCCACCAGGCTGCTGCACAAATGGATCAACTTGCCACTGACTTTAAAAACGTATCAGTTTCAAATCTGCAAAAAAGAGCTTTAAACCAAGCTGCAAGGTCATTATTACTTGCCCAGGCATCAGATTGGCCTTTTATAATGAAGTCAGGAACCACAACAGAATATGCAACAAAAAGGATAACAGATCATTTAGCTAGGTTTAATTATTTACATGAAAGTATTCGTAAAAACAGTATTGATAAACACTATTTACTTGCTTTAGAAACGATGGATAATATATTCCCTGATATTAA
Organism: uncultured Methylomarinum sp.; assembly: GCA_964472945.1. Classification (GTDB taxonomy): domain Bacteria; phylum Pseudomonadota; class Gammaproteobacteria; order Methylococcales; family Methylomonadaceae; genus QPIN01. The sequence continues at coordinate 30,706 of CAYYNM010000004.1, forward strand.
CTATCGTAGCTATGCTGAATATTTTGCTGCGACTTAATCTTTGCTCTGTTTTTTCTTATTCATGATGTGTTTTAAAAAAAGCAACGCACACAGGGTCATATATGGTCCGCCCCCGTATACCAAGGGTCAGCCAGCTTGATTTCCGGGGAAAAGGTGGCGGGTCTTGATTCTTGCCTTTTTATTGTTTTAGGGGGGGGGTTAACTAACACCTCCACCCACTATATGTTGTGATTCTATAAATCAAATAAAAAGCAGTCTAAGTCTGAATTTATAGGACATACACCGATTCGTTCTGTATATCAGAAACCCCATATTTAGTATTAGCAGGTACTAACCGACTACCTTTTGTTTGGCTATGTTTGCGTTAATAGTTGAAAAGGTTCGTAACGTGCCGCAGCCGCTTTCAGAACACCGCAAAGTGGAATTTATTCACCCCATCGCTCTAATCCTCTTCGCCAGCCCAGATAGTTTTCAAGATATTTGGTAGCCACGCCATGAAACTTTATCATCCAGTTTTTAAGGCGACTGTCATATGCATTCGCATTTTGAATATGATAGACCCTTGCCAATACATGGACACCAGCCGACAGATTCAAGGCACGGTGCGCAATACCAGCCTGACGAACGGCACATTTGAGACTCGCACTACCATCGGTGCAAGCACGGCATCCAATGCTACGACATGAGCCAAAATGGAGGCTTCTTCAGCTTGAGAGGCTGATGATAATTTAAAGTTTCTCGAGACACAAAATATCAAGGTAGAGTGTATCTGGAAATGGTGGTTTTGTTCGGAAATTTATTTATACTATTGATTCATAATGATATTTTATACTGCACGGATTCGCCGTGATAAACAAGCAACAGTTGTTACCCCTCTATTCATAAAGCATTCAGTTTTCATCTAGTAATATGCCATTAATAATTAAAACGGCGTATTACTAACAAGCCAAACTCTAGTAATTAAGTTTGGTTGCCAGGCTTAATTTATGGTAAATTCTTTCAAACTATTTAATAGCTCTTAAATAACAAGATTGTAAGCCTTTGATTTTGTTATTCTCTGATTAATGGCCGAGAGCGGCCTAATTCGCTATTCTATACAAAAAATTATTTTTATAAACAGCAAAATAAGGACTCAAATCATGGCAAAATTATCTGAAATTGAAGGTATTGGCGAAGCATATTCAACTAAATTAGAAGAAGCCGGTATTACTTCTTTAGAAAATCTTTTAAAAACATGTTGTGAAAAAAAGGGGCGTAAAGAATTAGCTGAAAAATCAGGCATTAGTGAAAAATTGATTTTAGGCTGGGTTAACCGAGCTGATTTATCAAGAGTTAAAGGTATTAGTACCCAGTATGCTGATCTTTTGAAAGTGGCAGGGGTTGATACGGTTCCTGAATTAGCCCAAAGAAATGCTGAAAATCTTCAGACTAAAATGGCTGAGATTAATGAAGAAAAAAACCTAGTACGCAAGATACCTACTGCATCACAAGTAGAAGACTGGGTTAATCAAGCAAAAGAATTACCTAGAGTTATCACTCACTAATTAAGGAAAGCTAATGAACCCAGAAGATATTAACCCTGATGAAATTTTAACCCAGGTAACTGAGATTGCCATGGAATATGGGCCTAAAATTTTAGGTGCGTTTGCTGTATGGATTGTTGGTGGCTGGATTATAAAAGCTCTCATCAATGGTATTGGTAAAATAATGGATAAAAGCAAGGTTGATTCCACCTTGCAACCGTTCTTAAAAAGTTTAATAGGCTCATTACTAAAAGTAATGCTAGTCATTAGTGTGCTGGGTATGTTGGGCATTGAAATGACTTCTTTTATTGCCATTTTAGGTGCTGCTGGTTTAGCTGTTGGTATGGCTCTTTCTGGTACTCTGCAAAACTTTGCAGGTGGAGTGATGATTTTAATCTTCAAACCATTTAAAGCGGGTGATGTAATTGAAGCACAAGGCTTTATTGGATCAGTCAAAGAAATTCAAATCTTTAATACCATTCTAAAAACAGCTGATAACAAAACTATTATTATCCCTAATGGCGGTCTTTCTACAGGTGCAATGACTAACTTTTCAACAGAAGAAAAACGTCGTGTTGACTGGACTATTGGTGTTGGATACGGTGATGATGTTGATAAAGCAAAACAAGTTATTAGAAGCTTATGTGATGCTGATGCTAGAATTTTAAAAGACCCCGAAGTCTTTATTGCAGTTTCTGAGTTAGCAGATAGCTCAGTTAACTTTACCGTTAGAGCTTGGGTTAATGCCGCTGATTTCTGGGGTGTGTATTTTGAAATGAATGAAAATGTATATAAAACATTTGGCCAAGAAGGTTTGAATATTCCTTATCCACAAATGGATGTTCACGTTCATAAAGATAGTTGACCCTTTGCTTCAATTTAAGCTAAAAAGGTAATAGTACTAAATGCCATTACCTTTTTTTATATCTGCTATTCAAAATAGCAGTTAACAACAGGCTATGAAAATAAATAAAATAAGTTTAATATAAGCCTTTATTAATTAACAAAAGGAACAGCCGATGAAATTTAATCCTTGCATATCAGGCCAATGTACCGAAGAAGGCACCCATTGTAAAGGCTGTGGACGATCTCATAAAGAAATTGCAGAAACTAAAGATTTAGTGCTGAATATTGTTAATTTTGCTAAAAAACAAGGGTATGAAAATACCAGCGAATTTGCCACATTTATTAACAAAAGTATTACAAAAAAATTACAAGAACTCTCTTAAAATCTCACTATAAAGTATATAAATGGAAACTAAAGACGCTATAAAATCTCGTCGTTCAGTTAAACATTATGACCCTGAGCATAAAATAACGGATAAAGAGTTAAACGAATTACTTTCACTGACCGCTTTATCGCCGACTGCCTTTAATATCCAGAATTGGCGGTTTATAGTAGTGAAAAAACCAGAACTAAGAAAGAAAATTCGCAAAGCTGCCTGGGATCAAGCTCAAGTAACTGATAGTTCAGTTTTAATTATTCTGTGTGCTGACTTAAAAGCCTGGGAAAAGTCTCCTATACGTTACTGGGAAAAAGCCCCCAAAGAAGTGCAAGACTTTATATTACCTGCAATTGATGGTTATTATAGAGATAAAGAACAAACCCAAAGAGACGAAGCGATGCGGTCTTGTGGTATAGCCGCCCAAACCTTGATGTTATCTGCAAAATCAATGGGCTATGATTCATGCCCAATGGATGGGTTTGATTTTTCTGCTGTAGCAAAACTGATAAACCTGCCTGAAGACCATATTATCGCCATGTTTATTGTCATTGGCAAAGCAAAAATTGAAGCAGCACCCCGTGCAGGACAGCTACCATTAGATAACATCGTTATTGAAAATAGCTTCTAACCCTCCTTCTACATTCATTCGTTCGACTCATGTATAATCACTGTTATAGATAAACGTTCTGCTACAGTGATTAATACATAAGCCTCAATGAATAACATCCCTTCGCATAAAAGTGAATTCGAACACTTGACTAAATTAAGGACTGCTCTCGCAATTTCACAAGGCATTAAATTACTTTCAACACTTAGAAAGGAATCTGAAGAGACAGTTTCTCACGATCAAGTTAAACGTGTTACTTATTTAACAGAACTATTCTCTCGTATTCACCGTGAAATATTTCATGACTGGAAAAAACAAGCAACTGTAAACCATCGCCCTGGTGTAATGCCAGTTGGACAGAAGCGTATTCAATTTCGCCTAACAATTGAACAACTGGTATTAGATAACGATAAAAATAATGCAACCGCTATTTTTGACAGTAATGGTTTTATTATTAATACAGCTAATATTGCGGAAAGATTAGCCAATTTTTATCAGAAAATGCGTAAGATCAGGCCTTTTTCATATGGAAATAGAATCACGCTAGATTTATTTTTGACTGCATTAGGTAAATTACCTGCCTTTAAAAGTGTTTATGAACAAGGGATTGATTTTAGGCGATTAGATACACTGGATACTAATGCTTTACATGATCTAGATAGCAATCTTCAATATATAACCATAGCCTTTGAAAATGCGCTTAATCCATCTCGCTGTAGAAGCCTTAGAAATAAAGCCAATGATTATGGTACCTGGCCTGAAAATAAAGTCTTTATTTCAGGTGTTCCTTTTCTTTCCCACACCACTGACCAAGGTATTGTTTGCCTGGTCCTAGTTAATGGTGGCCTAGTCCCACTTAAAGCCATTGAAGATAAAATCTTTGAAGCAGGTAAACAATTTGCAGACAATCCCGTAAAAGCATCTACTCAGATTATTGCTTACTTACCAGGAACAGAATCACTAAGGGTTAGCGATAAAACAGATATTGATGGTATCAGCATTAGCCCTGATGAAACACCACCCTTATTTTGTTTAGATATTAATATGCTCACAAGTTTGCGTTCTCCCAGTCATACTGAGCTTTTGGAATTAATCAAACAATGTGAAAGTGATGATAAATATGCTATTTTTGAGTTGGCAAATAATCAAGAATTAAAAAACAAACTATTAAATGCAGCAAAAGGTGATGAGCGTTTAATCAGGTCTATTGAAATAGCCTATACCCGTTTAAGTATTATCAGCCAAAAACTCGACAATGCATTAGAATCCATTTTTAAAGGCAAAAAAACAGCCACACATCCCAAGCTATTTATGAGTATGGGAGGAGCTGGTGCAGGAAAAACAGCTGTTGAAGAAATAGCCGAAGCCTGCTGTGGCGATAACTTTGTAATAGCCTCTCTGGATGAATTTAGAAAAATAAGTGATTTATATACTGTACTGACAGCCGCTAATCATCATAGTGATGATTATGTTTATGTTGAGCCATTTGCTAATCGTTTACGTCATATGGTGGCTCAACATGCTAGAAAAACACGTACTAATATTTTGTATGATGGCACCTCTATCCCGTATTCGCCTCGCTACTCAAATATTGTTAAACAATTTAAAGCCTCGGGCTTTCAAACCCAAATTACAGCAGTTGATGCCTTCCTTGTTAAACCTGAAGGGCGTGAAGATGAATTGCTTCGCTCAGCTGTTATATCCAGTGTAAAGTCTCGTTACGAACAAACAGGCAGAGCTTTGCCTTGGGTTGTCACTGTTGATAAGCATATTAGAGCCCCACAAGAGTTTCTCGCTGCCGTTGAAGACCAAAATTTAGAAAAAATTTCTCTGTTTGCTAATGATGGTGAAAAAGACCGTCATTACCTGGTTGCAGAAAGCTTTCTGTTTACAGAGTTTGATATCCAAAAATTACATCAATACCAACTATCAGGCTTATTAGCAGATCATTTAAACAAGCTAATAAAAAACCACGATCATTCTGTATTAAGAAAGTTAGCATCAAGCACAAAAACTGATATTGATTTATTAATTAATAGAAACCCAGACTTTTCAGAAAGTAATGTTGCTTACCAAGTTTATAACAGCCGCTTTGGGAATCGCGTACTGGTTATTTATAATACCCGCAGACTCATTGATTTTATTGAGAAAAGGCAGTTAAACCCTAATGCATCAGGAGAATCAGGCTTACTTCATAAGCCTGATTCCTTAGCCTTTGATGTTGACCCTTTAGCACCAAGACCTTGGATAAAAAAATTACAAGGTTCTTCATCAACAAAATCAATAGCTGCTGGTAAATAACGATAAACTCTTCTAACGCACTGAACTTTGAAAGTATCAAGGGGTTAAAAAGTATCAAGGGGTCAGCCAGCTTGATTTCTAAAGTATCAAGGGGTCAGCCAGCTTGATTTCTATAGCGGTAGATGCTTCGATTAA
>CAYYNM010000005.1:0-36345 GCA_964472945.1 uncultured Methylomarinum sp.
GAGCGTATTACTTCGACTAAGACAGGTTCAATTACATCAATCCAGGCGGTATACGTACCGGCGGATGATTTAACGGATCCATCGCCTGCGACGACATTCGCGCATTTAGATGCGACCGTTGTATTATCACGTCAAATTGCCGAACTGGGTATTTATCCAGCGATTGACCCTCTGGATTCTAGTAGTCGCCAGTTAGATCCATTAGTGATTGGTCAAGAGCATTATGATGTTGCTCGTGGCGTACAAGGTATCTTGCAACGTTACAAAGAGTTGCGTGATATTATCGCTATTTTAGGGATGGATGAATTATCAGAAGAAGATAAGTTAACAGTAACCAGAGCACGTAAAGTTCAACGTTACTTATCTCAACCCTTCTTTGTTGCTGAAGTATTTACTGGTTCTCCAGGTAAATATGTATCTTTGAAGGATACTATTGCTGGATTTAAAGGTATTATCGAAGGCGAATACGATAGTCTTCCTGAGCAAGCTTTCTATATGGTTGGTAGTATTGACGAAGCCGTTGAAAAAGCGAAAGGAATGTAATCCTTTTTAGGAGATATTATGACCATGACCATACATGTTGATATAGTAAGTGCAGAGAGTGAAATTTTTTCAGGTTTAGCAGAAATGGTATTTGCACCAGCTGAGCTTGGTGAGGTAGGTATTGCTCCACGGCATGCTCCATTAATTACAAAGCTTCTTCCTGGTGAGGTGCGAGTTAAAGTCAGTGCTACAGAAATGCAAGACTATTATATTTCTGGCGGAATTTTAGAAGTACAACCGCATTTAGTTACTGTCTTGGCAGATACTGCCATTAGAGCAACTGATATTGATGAGGCCTCAGCATTAGAATCCAAGGCAAAAGCAGAAGAAATGTTATCCGATAAATCCGGAAAAATTGATTTTGCCAAAGCACAGGCTGAATTAGCGCAAGCAATATCGCAGTTAAGAACTTTGGATCGTTTAAGAAAGCGAGGCAAATAGTTTTTATTGCTAGGAGGCTGTCCGAGAATAGATAACCTGCTACGGAAAAAGCCCTTTTGGCCATTTTTTCCGTTCATTTTCGTTAAATAGCACAACTATTCGCCTCAAATGAACGAAAAAACTGACTCAAAAGGGCTTTCCCTCGCGACGATTTCTATTCTTGGACAGCCTCCTAGTCATAAAAAAGCCCGATTATGTGTAAACATTATCGGGCTTTTTTATGCATGTACTATAATCAAAACAGACCATCTAAATAATTTTATAAGGATAGAACATGGATATTAAAACTATTATTTTAGCTGCAGGGCAAGGAACACGTATGCGTTCATCAAAGCCAAAGGTTTTACATAAAGTAGCAGAAAGAGCTTTGTTGCATCATGTGTATGATACTAGTGCTCAACTAGAAAACAATTCAATTGTGATTGTTTATGGTCATGGTGGAGAATTAGTTAAGGATCAATTAAGTTATTTAGATGCAAACTGGGTTGAACAAAAACAACAATTAGGAACGGGGCATGCTGTACAACAAGCTGAAAGCTTTATCAAAGGAAGTGATAAAGTCCTTATCTTATATGGTGATGTGCCTTTATTAAAAAAATCTACCATAGAAAAACTGCTTAATAATGTAACGCCAGATTCAATTGGGCTATTAACGGTGGAACTTGATGACCCCAAAGGATATGGTCGAATAGTAAGAGCAGAAGATGGATCTGTATTAAAAATTGTGGAAGAAAAAGATACCAATGCTGAAGAAAAATTAATTACTGAAGGCAATACAGGAATTATTGCTACACCCGGTAACTTACTAAAACAATGGTTATCCAAACTGCAAAATGCTAATGCTCAAAATGAGTTTTACTTGACCGATGTGATTGAAATGGCAGTAAAAGATGGTGTTCAAGTGATAACAAATCAAGCTGTCAGTATGGATGAAGTATTAGGCGTTAATGATCGTAGTCAGTTGGCACATTTAGAACGCGTCTATCAATTAGAGCAAGCTCAAAATTTGATGCTTCAGGGCGTTAGCTTAAGAGACCCTTCAAGGTTAGATGTTAGAGGAAAATTTGAAACTATTGGACAAGATATAGAGATTGATATTAACGTAATATTTGAAGGTACAAATAGTATTGGTAGCAATGTTGTTATTGGTGCTAATAGTATTATAAAAAATGCTGTGATTGGTGATAATGTAGAGATTCTGGCAAATTGCATTATTGAAGATGCAACGGTCGGTGCCCGTAGTCGCATAGGACCTTTTGCCAGGTTAAGACCGCAGGCAGAATTAGCAAGTGATGTGCATATTGGCAATTTTGTAGAAATTAAAAAATCGACAGTCGCAATGGGAAGTAAAATAAATCACTTAAGTTATATTGGTGATGCCACTATTGGTAGTAAAGTTAATGTTGGTGCAGGAACCATTACCTGTAATTATGATGGTGTAAACAAGTTTAGAACAGTCATTGAAGATGGTGCTTTTATTGGTTCTGACACACAATTAATTGCCCCTGTAACAGTAGGTAAAGGAGCTACTATTGGGGCAGGTTCAACAATTACTAAAGATACCGAGGAAAATCAGTTAACCTTATCACGGGCAAAGCAAATCACCGTCAAAGGTTGGCAAAGGCCAGTAAAGATAAAATAATATCTGAATAGGTATAAGTTTCAGCTAATTATTAAGTTGTTGATTAAAGCCCACTCGAAACTTGCTCCTGCGTTGCTTTACTTACGGACATCGCGGCTAAAGCCGTTCCTACAAAGCACCATTTGTTTATTAACTTAATGGTAGCAACAACTGTTTAGCTGAATATACTGTGGTTTAGGTGGGTTCTATTATGTCTTGATAAAAGAATAATATATATTTTTATATATTTTTCAATGTGTTATAGTATTTTTTTGTTGCTTGAAAGATGTTGTTTTAATAATCAAGGGGGCTTGTTTTCTATTTATTACTTAAAATGAGCTCCGAAACTTTAGTTAATATTTAATAACGCCCACTTTTCAGGTAAAATCACCTGCTTTTGCCTGTCTTCTTATGTCCACCCTAATTAAAAGCAGTCAACTCTGCATAAACATTATTAACACGATTAATGAACGGGTGGGTAAAACTATCTCATGGTTAACTTTAGCCATGGTCATTACTACCTTTATTATTGTTATCCTCCGTTATAGCTTTGACCTAGGATGGATTGCATTACAGGAATCTGTCTCTTATATGCATGCCATTGTTTTTATGCTAGGTAGTGCATACGCCTTAAAACATAATACGCACGTCAGAGTCGACATACTTTATCAACGATGCACTCCAAAAACCCAAGCATGGATTGATTGTCTTGGTACTCTATTCCTGTTAATTCCGGTGACAGTTTTTATTATATGGAGTAGTTGGGGCTATGTGGCAGATTCATGGGCCATTCATGAAAGCTCAAGAAATTCAGGAGGCTTGCCCGGTATCTACCTATTAAAATCGACTATTATTTTAATGGCGGGACTGCTCATCTTACAAAGTATTTCTCTGTTTTTACAAAACCTGTTAATTGCTTTAGGCTTAACTGAGGACAAGGTTTAAATGGATAGTTATTTAGCTTTATGGATGTTTGCTGCTGTTTTTATCGTACTTTTAACGGGGTTTCCTGTTGCCTTTGCTTTAAGTGGAACCGCACTAGCATTTGCCACTATTGGTATGCAGTTTGATGTATTTGATGCCGCTTTTTTAAATGCGATGCCTAATCGCTTATTTGGCATTATGAACAACCAGACATTAATGGCCGTACCCTTGTTTATTTTTATGGGAGTTATGCTTGAACGTGCCAAAATTGCTGAAGATTTACTAGAGTCTATTGCTAAGTTATTTGGCTCATTACGGGGTGGGCTGGGTATTGCAGTGATGCTAGTTGGAGTGTTAATGGCGGCAAGCACTGGAATTGTAGGGGCTACTGTTGTTACCATGGGGTTAATATCTTTGCCTACTATGATACGCAATAACTACAGCCCTTCAATTGCTTGTGGGGTCATTTGTGCTTCAGGAACTTTAGGACAGATTATCCCCCCTTCTATTGTGCTGGTTTTATTGGGAGATGTTATTTCATCGGCTTACCAACAAGCTCAATTAGAGATGGGGATTTTTTCACCTGAAACAGTTTCAGTGGGTGATTTATTTGCAGGTGCTTTACTGCCAGGCATAGGCTTGGTTTTTATGTATTTGCTATATATTATAATAACTGCATGGCTTTCACCAAGCTCAATGCCAGCCCCTGAAAAAATAAATAGAGAAAAGGGTTTTTATTTTCGGCTATTAAAAAGTCTGGCAGCCCCTTTATTACTCATATTTTCAGTGCTTGGCTCAATTATGGGTGGTTTGGCAACGCCAACAGAGGCTGCAGCTGTTGGGGCCACAGGGGCGATTGTACTGGCTTTTTTTAAGCAACAATTGAGTTTAAGTACCTTACAAGCCGTGATGCAAAACACCACGCGAGTGACCAGTATGGTGTTTATGATTTTAATTGGAGCCGCTTTATTTTCTTTAGTCTTTCGAGGCTTTGAAGGTGACGAGTTAATCACTGGATTATTATTAGATTTACCGGGTGGTAAATTCGGAGCTCTATTCTTTGTAATGCTAATAATGTTCTTCCTTGGTTTTGTGCTGGATTTTATTGAAATCACTTTTGTGGTTGTGCCTATTGTTGGGCCTATTTTATTAGCGATGGGGGTAGACCCGGTATGGCTTGGTATTATGATTGCCATTAATTTACAGACCTCATTTTTAACCCCTCCTTTTGGTTTTGCCTTATTCTATTTACGAGGTGTTGCGCCGAAAGAAATTACCACGGGGCAAATATATCAAGGTGTTATGCCTTTTATTGCTATTCAGCTGATGATGTTAGCAATTTTAGCTTTTTGGCCACAACTGGCTACTTGGCTACCCTCTGTTATTTACACTGATATTTAAAATTTCTAATGAAAAAGTTACTATTTATATTTATTTTAGGTCTACAAGCTTGTGGACAGACCGGACCTCTTTATCTGCCCGATGAACAGGCCCCAATTTATGTACCTGAAGAAGAATCATAAGCATGGATTATTTCACTTACCAAGAAAACCAGTTATTTGTAGAAGATGTCGCAGTAGAACAGATTGTTGAGCAATATGGCTCACCTTGTTATATCTATTCACGAGCGACCTTTGAAAGACACTGGAAAGCTTTTGACCAAGCCTTTGGCGATCATCCTCACCTTATTTGTTACGCAGTAAAAGCCAACTCAAATATTGCTATTCTTAATGTCTTGGCAAGATTAGGATCGGGGTTCGATATTGTTTCACAAGGCGAGCTAGAAAGAGTTTTAGCGGCTGGCGGAGAGCCTAAAAAAATAGTATTTTCAGGTGTAGGTAAACGTGCTGATGAAATTACAGCTGCTCTAAGAATTGGCATTCGCTGTTTTAATATCGAAGTTAAAGGCGAACTCGATAGAATTAACTTTTTAGCTGCAGAGTTAGGTGTTATTGCAACGGTTTCATTTAGAGTGAACCCTAATGTAGATGCTAAAACGCATCCTTATATTTCTACTGGCTTAAAAGAAAATAAGTTTGGCATTGATATAGAGCATGCTTTAGCTGAATATCGCCGTGCTGCAAAAATGGACAATATAAAAGTTATAGGTATTGATTGCCATATTGGCTCACAGCTGACAGAAACCTCACCCTTTTTAGCCGCTTTGGATAAAGTAATAGACTTAGTCAATACTTTAAAACAACACGGTATCGAATTACACCATTTAGATTTAGGGGGTGGGCTGGGTATTCGTTATAAAGATGAGTGCCCACCGTCTCCAGCTGATTACGTTTCAGCTATTTTAGAGCGTTTAGGTGATCATAAGTATGAAATTGCATTAGAACCTGGCAGGGCTATCGCGGGTAATGCAGGTATTTTAGTCACAAAAGTTGAATATTTAAAACCAACTGAGTATAAAAATTTTGCCATTGTTGACGCAGCAATGAATGACTTAGTTCGCCCCTCTCTCTATAGTGCTTGGCAAGATATTGTGCCGGTTAATAAAGATAGCAAGGGCATTGAACAAACATGGGACATTGTTGGCCCAGTTTGTGAAACAGGTGACTTTTTAGGTAAAGAGCGCACACTTAAGCTTTCTGAAGGTGACTTATTAGCTATTCGTTCTTCAGGAGCTTATGGCTTTACGATGAGTTCCAACTATAATTCCAGACCTAGAGTTGCTGAAATAATGGTTGACGGTACAGACATTCATTTAATCAGAGAAAGGGAGTCAATTCCCCAGCTTTGGCAAGGTGAAAAACCACTCCCTTAAGAAGTAGGAATTAATAATACATGAAAGATATCAGATGTGCTGACGATAGGAAGGGCATCAAAATGTAAGATGCGCTTCGTACCTCAGCACATCCTATAGTTTTAGTTTTGGGTATTATTGACCCCCATTTTTTATTATTAACTTGTGTAGCCTTGATGAAATAAAGTGGAATCAAGGTTTATTTTAACACTCCTTGATTCCGCATCTCTGCATCAAGGCTACACTCTTATTCTATTAACTTTAAGTACAAACCTGGATGATTAAATTCACTAAAATGCATGGCTTAGGTAACGACTTTGTTGTTATTGACGCTATCAAGCAAAATATTTCATTAAGCTCTAGCCAAATAAAATTTATTGCGGATAGACACTTTGGGGTAGGGTGTGACCAACTACTGCTGGTTGAAAAGCCGGTTAGTAGCAATGCTGATTTTAAATACCGTATTTTTAATGCTGATGGAAGTGAAGTCGCGCAATGTGGTAATGGCGCACGTTGTTTTGCGCGCTTTGTCCGAGATAAAAAGCTAACGACAAAAGATAAAATCACCGTAGATACTGACTCAGGGCAATTAATTCTCACTTTTGATAAAGCTGATTTAATTACTGTAAATATGGGCATTCCAAGGCACTTGCCCAAAGAAATTCCATTAGATACAGAACAGCAAGCTCTATCTTATAAACTATTAGTAAACCATACCGAAATAAAGTTTGGTGCAGTTTCTATGGGCAACCCCCATGCCGTTATAATAGTTAAAGATATTAATACCGAACCTGTCGTTAAAATAGGGGCCACATTAGAAAGTCATGTTTTTTTTCCAGAAAGAGCTAATATTGGTTTTATGCAAATTATAAATCGTCAGCATATTAAATTACGCGTTTATGAGCGTGGAGCTGCTGAAACATTAGCCTGTGGTAGTGGTGCATGTGCGGCTGTGGTTATTGGGATAGAACAAAATCTGCTAGACCAAAATAATATCACCGTTGAGCTACCAGGTGGACAACTAGAAATAAATTGGGCTGGGCGTGGACATGCTGTTTTTATGAAAGGGCCTGCCACCTCGGTTTTTGAAGGACAAATTGAATTATGAGTGCTGAAAAAATTGTTAGCCAAAATGAACTAACCCCTGCTCAAGTTGAAGCTTACTTGCAGTCACACCCAGAGTTTTTTCACCAACATTTAGCTTTGTTAGAAAACATGAGCATTCCACACCCTAGTGGCAATGCAGTTTCTTTAATATCTAAGCAGTTGGAAATTTTTAGAAGCAAACATAAAGAGCTAGAAAATCAATTGAATGCTTTGATTGAAATTGCTAAAGATAATGACATTACGCTGAGTCAGATGCATGAATTAACATTAGCTTTGATGGAAGCGGATTCTATTGAAAATGTGGCGGTAAACCTTGATAAAGTCTTTAAAGAATGTTTTTTAACCGACTTTTCTTCTGTTCGTATTATCAAACAAGATGCCGAGACTTTTAATAGCGATATCTTTGTAAATATTGATGATGAGCATTTGCAACATTTTATACAAATATTAAGTAGTAACCAGCCAAAGTGTGGCCGCCCTACTTTAGTGCAAGCCAAGTTTTTATTTGGGGATGTTGCCACAGAAATAAAATCGTGTGCAATTATTCCAATGGCTTATACTCAACTGGAAGGCATTATTGCGATAGGAAGTAAAGAAGATGCCCGGTTTCACTACAGTATGGGAGACTTGTTTCTAACTCAAATGAGCGAGGTTATTGCGACACGATTGATTGCGCTTTTGGATGAAGCATAATAGATAGGCGCAATCTTACTTATGTTCCCTTCTGCAAAAACAATACTAGCCAAGTACTTTCAGTATTTAGAGTTTGAAAAAAGAGTTTCTGTACATACTTTAAAAAGCTATCAGCGTGATATTAAGCATTTATTAAACTACTGTGTCGCTCAAAAAATTCAACAGTGGGAAGATATTCAAGCGACTGATATAAGAAACCATATAGCTAGTCGGCATAGAAAAGGTATTGCTAGCAAATCTTTACAACGCGAACTTTCAGCTATCCGCAGTTTTTATAACTATTTAATAAAAAATCAATATCTTCAAAACAACCCGGCTCGGCATATTAAAGCCCCTAAACAAGAAAAAAAGTTGCCCAAGGTGCTTGATGTTGACCAAATGTCGGGCATCTTAGAAAGTAGTCCTGATTCAATTTTAGAAATACGTGATTTAGCCATGTTTGAACTTTTTTACTCATCAGGCCTCAGATTAAGTGAACTTTCTGCTTTAAATATGGATGATATAGACATTGCTGATCGAGAGTTACGCGTATTAAAGGGTAAGGGAAATAAGCAGCGAAACTTACCTGTAGGAAGCAAAGCTATTTCTGCTTTAGAAAAATGGTTAAAATGCCGTACAGAAACGCTAGATTCGGCTATCTTTATTTCAAATAAAGGCAAACGTTTAGGGCAACGCAGTATTCAACTTCGGCTGGATAGATGGTGTAAGAAAATTGGGCTACCGGAGCATGTTCATCCCCATATGCTCCGGCACTCTTTTGCCAGTCACTTGCTTGAATCAAGCCATGATATTCGGGCCGTGCAAGAGCTGTTAGGACATAGCAACTTAAGTACCACGCAAATTTATACGCATTTAGACTTTCAACATTTAGCCGAAGTTTACGATAAAGCACACCCTAGAGCAAAAAAGAAGCTAGACAAAGTTTAAAACCTGTTATTATTGCAAACATTTTCTAGCAGAAATATATTTATACTCACGTTACTTGGGACCACACAAAAATGACAGATAGTACATCCACAGAAGATGCCAGATCAAAAGGGATACTTTGGTTTTTTGGATCATTACTTGGGGTAACGCTCATTATTTTAACCGTTCTTGGTTTCTGGTGGGGAGAAGAGCCTGAACCTTTTGATGTAAGGGAAAAAGCCATTGAATATATGGACGCAAGTGGCTCTGCTAATATGCCTATTGGCTTTGTTTATACTAACACATTAGCTCATATAGCTGAGGTGTTAATGGAAAAACCTGGCGGCTATATTTCAAACGATGTCGCACCACCTGGGGTGTTTTTAGATAATATCCGAAACTGGGAATATGGGGCTTTAGTGATGCTTCGTGATGGTGCCACTGCCTTAAGAAACCATTTTGCCAGAGATCAGTCACAGTCTGTAGAAGATAAAGACCTAGGCGTTGCAGAGCCTTATTTTTACTATGAACCCAACTCATGGGCTCTTCCCTCGACAGAGTCAGAGTATGAAAAAGGGGTTAAGTTTCTACATAGGTATATGAAGCGTTTACAAAACCCTCAAGAAGGTGAAAGACGTGGGCAGTTTTATTCTCGTTCTGATAACTTATGGACCTATTTAGAGGTAATTATTAAACGTTTGGGGGGCTTGTCAACAAAATTAACGGCGAGCACTGACAGGTTTGCTGGTGCCGCTGGCATACTTTATGACCCTAGTGGAAAAAATGCACCACAAAATGTTGCTGAATTTACAAAAGGAGCAGGCAGTACCCCTTGGTTATTAATTGACGATGTGTTTTATGAAGCTCGTGGAGCTAGTTGGGGTTTAATGCATATTTTAAAAGCCATTAAAATTGATTTTAACGATATTATTTTAGATAAAAGGGCGATGAATACATTGGATAATATGATTCGTGCTTTAGAAAATGCTATTGCTCCTATTCTTAGCCCTATGATTCTTAATGGTGACGGCTTTGGTATTACGGCAAACTATTCACTTACCATGGCTAACTATATGGCAAGAGCAAATGCCTCCGCGCTTGATTTACGTGATTTAATGAATAAAGGCTAACTGCTTTACTTAAACTAAGTAGGTTTTTTATTATGCAACAAGAAATAAACGACAATATAAAAAAAATTAGTACCTGGAAACGTATTTTCTTTATGCTGATTCTTACCGTTATCGTCAGCTTGGTCCGTATATTATTATGGACTATAATAATTTTACAAGTAGGTTCTGCCTTAATAACGGGAGTTCCTAACCAAAACATTCTTAGTTTTGGTAGCAAGTTATCAGCGTATTTGTATCATATTTTATTATTTTTAACTTACAATACCGATCAAGTGCCTTTTCCATTTGCTGATTGGGGCCTAACTGAAGACCTAGACCTGCCTAAAATCAAAAAATAGTAATATGCCAACGCAAGGTAGAAAAATCATTCATATAGATATGGATGCTTTTTTTGCTGCTGTTGAACAACGCGATCACCCAGAGTATCAAAATAAACCCATAGTTGTAGGTGGAAAGCCAGATAGTCGTGGTGTTGTTGCGACTTGTAACTATGAAGCCAGAAAATTTGGAATTCACTCTGCTATGTCATCCTCACAAGCTTATCGCTTATGCCCACAAGCCATTTTTGTAAAACCGCGATTCGAAGCTTACAAAGAAGCATCCACTGTTATTCGACAAATCTTTTCCAAAGTTTCTGACCTGTATGAACCTTTGTCACTAGATGAAGCCTATTTAGATGTGAGCCAAAACCCATCTCACCACGGTTCTGCAACATTAATTGCCAAAGGTATAAAACAATCTATTTTTACTAAAACTGGTTTAGTTGCCTCTGCCGGTATTTCTTACAACAAATTTCTAGCTAAAATTGCATCCGATATGGACAAGCCTGATGGCTTGTATTTAATTACCCCGGAGCAAGGCGAACAATTTGTCGAAAGATTAGCCATTGGGAAATTTCATGGTATTGGTAAAGCGACTGAAAAGAAAATGCATGCCTTAGGTATAAAAACAGGGGGAGATTTAAAGCAGCAGTCACTGCTTTTTTTAACCCAGAACTTTGGCAAGGTCGGGCAACATTATTATAATATATCAAGAGCTATTGATTTAAGACCTATTAATAATCATAAAGAAAGCAAATCAGTGGGTGTTGAAACAACCTTTCAATTTGATATTCAAGAGCGTATAGAAATTTTAAAGCACTTGCAGATATTATTAGAAAAAGCGTTAATAAAACTTAAGGAAAAAGAGCTAGAAGCTCAAACACTCACCATAAAAGTCAAATATCATGATTTTGTGCAAATAACACGAAGTAGAACATTGCCAAATACAATCACTGACACAATCAATAGTACAGCTATCTTTGAAAACTTATTAAGTAAAACGGACGTTGGGCAACGCAAAGTACGTCTATTAGGTGTTGCCTTGTCATCATTTAATAAGCAAGATCAATTATTAAATAATCGACAACTGGATTTGTTTGAAACTTATTGACAAACATGGCTCTTAAAGCCACCGCTTATGATTGTAGAGCGGACTTCAGTCCGCAACAACCGGTCTCTATAGCGGACTAAAGTCCGCTCTACAAAGTCCTAGCCTTTTTTTAACTATAGCTTTACTCAGAGGCTGTGAAAAAATCATTCTTTTAGCCTCCCCCCTTTGAAAAAAGGAGGATGGAGGGGGATTTTATAAAAAATAACTAATTGAAATAAAAGGTTTTATTTTAAGGCTCAAACCTCTCCCTAATACCTCTTTGCTAGAGAGGGGAATAAAAGTTAATAAATTCACAGCTTCTCAGAAACCAGTTCTTTTAAAGATTGATATAACAAACGAGCAGACTTAGGTGGCTTTGCTACTTTAGCTTCTTTTTGAGCATTTCTCTGTAATTGCCTTAAATATTGACGATCAGCATTAGGGAACTCATTTAAAAGAGCAGTTAATTCAGCATTACTTTCACAGGAAATTAATTTATCTCGCCACTGCTCTGCTTGATGGTGCTCCCTTACGCCATGAGCACTTTTTGTTTGAATGCGCTCAAGAACTTCAGTCACTTTATCAAGATCAATTTCTCTTAATTTTGCAGTGATAAATTTAAGTTGGCGTTTTCGTGCTGGTTTTGTCGCAGGCATTTTTTTAGCATCGAGAATAGCCCCTTCAATTTGCTCTGGCATCTGCATTGAAGTCAGTTGGCTTTCTGATAAGTGGGTAAGAAATTCAGCTAATTTAGCAATTTCAGCAATATCTCGTTTAATTTGTTCTTTATTAGGGCGAATTGCATAATATTCTATTATTTCCCCGTTTTCGTCATATTCAATCTCATCACCACCATAGGCGACTTCATTATTATCTATCATTTTTAAACCATTGCTATTAGAAATACCACAAACATAACGACAAAACCAATAGGTATTAATGCTCCCATCCAGTCAGGTTTTGCATCACGGGACTGTTGCATAGATGCTTTAATCCCTGGGCGCATCCATAAGATAATACCTACGACCATCACACCTAATAGAAGATTTTCCCATAGTGAAAGCTCCATCCTGTTACCTCTATTTTAATTGTTACCCTTATTATACGCCACAGTATTGTAGAGACAAGGCATGCCTTGTCTCTATGGAACTTTGGAGAGTGGCAAATATAAAGTTTTTCATGCTTTCTAGCACAAGCCATTGGTTCTGTACTCAACTGATTTTTCTAGATTTAAGGCAGTTCGACCAAATAGCAGTTTTTTGCTGCAAGCTCATCGCCGCATAAGCTGGGCTGGTCGAGGGAAGTTTATAGTATTTTAAATCACTAAAATTTTTTTTAATCTTTGGCAGTACTTGTTTTTTATACACAGCCTCTGCTTTTAGGCCATTAAAGCAAACGATTTTTAACCGTGGATGCTGGCTAAAAAATAACTGAAAATCATTGATTTTAATGGATTCCATTTTAATAGCCGAATCTAAACTCCCCTCTCTATAACAGCTTTGTAATACATCCCAAACAGCTATATGCTTTTCTATTAACAGTTGTTTGCATTGTTGGTAGGGTAATTTATCTGATTGATTATATAATGCCAGCATAATAGGCCAAAATGCATTATGAGGGTGTGCATAATATTGTTGTTTAGTTAATGAGGCGGAGCTGGGCATGGAGCCTAAAATTAATATTTCAGCCGATTTATCCGCGATAGGCAGAAAGCCTGTAATAGAATTCACTTTGTGTTTAAAATATAAAAAATAACCCCTACCCTATCTATAAATTTGAGATAATGCACGACTTTTTATTGATTGAAGAATAGCCATGTGGTTTAAAAATCTTGCCCTATACCGTTTTACCGAACCTTTTTCTTTAGCCGCAGAAGAGCTGGAAGAAAAACTTGCTGATAATCAGTTTACCCCCTGTGGTAAACAAGATGAATTTAGCATGGGCTGGACATCGCCCGTAGGAGGGGTTGTTGAACAACTGATTCATGCTTCTAATGGCTTTATGATGTTATGCCTTAAAAAAGAAGAAAAGGTGATTCCTGCTGGGGTTATCAATGAAATGCTACAGGATAAAGTTGCTGAAAAAGAACAGCAAGAAGCCAGAAAATTAAGTAAAAAAGAACGGTCTGCATTAAAAGATGAGTTGATTTTTGAATTATTACCCAGAGCTTTTTCGTTTTCTAAAAGAACCTTTGCTTATATCGACCCTAAAGGCGGTTGGATGGTTGTTGATGCCGCTTCTGCAAAGAAAGCAGAGGATTTGTTAAGCCACCTGCGTAAATGTTTAGGCTCTTTACCAGTTGTTCCTGTTAATACGGTAGATAAGCCTGTCACTATTATGACTCAATGGTTAGTCGATAATGCAACAACGCCAAAAGATTTAATTGTTGAGGATGAATGTGAGTTACGTTCACCTGAAGAGGATGGCAGTATTGTTCGTTGTAAGCGTCACAACCTTTCTTTACCGGAAATAACCAATCATTTGGACAATGGTAAGCAGGTGATAAAATTAGCCGTAAACTGGACGGATAGGTTGTCTTTTATTGTAGATGAAAACTTATCGATTAAACGGCTTAAATTTTTAGATTTAATTCAAGATCAAGTTTCTGATACCGATGCCGAGGATGAAGTTGCACGATTTGATGTGGATTTTTCTATTATGTCTTTAGAGTTATCTAATTTCTTACCTCGCCTGGTGGAAATATTTGGTGGTGAGAATAAACTATAGTTGAAGGGGAAACCAAAGAAATTCAAAAAAGGTTCTTAGGCAGCTAACAACAAATAACCTACTCATCTAGCTGGCTGGCTTTTAGTCTGTCATAAAGACAGTATTACCTCCCAAAGTATTAGATCAGAAAAGATTATTGCCACCCTATTGTAGAGACAAGGCATGCCTTGTCTCTACGAAACTAAATTATTATTCAAATTCACTAATGATCAATAAAGCCTTTCTTTCTGCTATTTTATTAAGTTGCAATGTGGTCTCTGCCAATACTTATTTATACCCAGAATTTACCGGTGATACTGTAATCAAGGATGATATTGAGGAAGCCCATTATACCTTGGCTAAACATGAAGACACTTTGCTGGATATTGCAAGAAATTTTGATTTAGGTCAAAATGAGATTTTATTGGCTAACCCTGCTGTGGATAGGTGGATGCCAGGTAAAAATACTAGGGTAAGACTGCCCAGCAGTCGTATTTTACCTGATACACCGCATGAAGGCGTAGTGCTTAACTTACCGGAATATCGCTTATATTATTATCCAAAACAAAATAATGACCAGCTAAGAATAGTGATTACTCACCCTATTAGTATCGGTCGTGTAGATTGGGATACACCGCTAGGTAAAACACAAATTATTGCAAAAAAAGAAAATCCTACCTGGACACCCCCACAGTCGATCAAGGATGAACATGCAAAAAAAGGTGAGATATTGCCCAATGTTGTTCCAGCTGGAGCCGACAATCCTTTAGGGCTTTTTGCATTACGTTTAGGTGTGCCTGGGTATTTAATTCATAGTACTAATAAACCCTATGGTGTTGGTATGCGAGTAAGTCATGGCTGTATTCGCATGTACCCGGAAGATATTGAAAAGCTTTTTCCTCAGGTAAGTAGGGGAACACCGGTTTATATTGTTAACCAGGCAATTAAAGTAGGTTGGTCTAGAAATAAACTTTATATTGAGGTTCACCCCGAATTAGAGGATAAAGAGAAGAGCTATACAGAGCGACTGGCTATTGCTCTTGATTTAATAGAGCGAGCAAATAATAATCAACTACCCGTATTAAATGGGGGCGTATTAAGGCAGGCTTTGGAGCAAAGAAATGGTATTCCAGTGGTTATTTTTAAACGCGTTTTTTTATCGTTAGAAGATAAGCACAATAAAAACTGAACTATTCATTAAAACCTCCCTCGTTAATAAGTGCAGAGGCACAATAACGAGGGAGGGGTAAAATATATTATATGGTTATCGCTTACCACAGCTTAATTAATGTATAAAATTTGTCTCTATAGCAGACTAAAGCCCGCTCTACAATTTATAGGCTATGGCTTGTTATACTTCGCGCGGTCACGACTGCGGATTTCTAAGTACTGAATTTTTGCCGATAGCTGCGTTGCTGAAACAGTTGCGTAGCTTGCTATGCGCCTGTTTCATCGCCTTGCTATCGACAAAAATCAGCAGCTTATAAATTCCGCATCCGTGACCGCGCGAAGTATATATATTATTTCATCATTGATTTTTTAAACATACGATCAAGCTTACTGTTTGTATCTTGAGAAAATTGAGCCGCACGATTAGCCGCTGCTTCAGCTGCAGATGCTCTAGCTTCAGCCGATGCTGCTGCTGCTACTGCTTTTGCAGAATCGGCAGAAGCTGAAGAAACGCTAGTATTTAAAGTGTCGATTTGAGACTGTAAGTCAGTGATAGCACTTGGTGAAGTGTTTGAACACCCCGTTGCCAAAGCTGCAGTAATAACAATAGCTGAAATTTTTATAACTTTTATCATTTTTTTATCCTAAATAAAAAGTGGTTGTTTTTAGGCCTTATTTATATTAAATAAGGCACCTATAATGCCTTCCCGTCATCATTTTACTTTAACCATAGTCCCTTTGCCAACCCATCTGCTTAAGCGGTCGATTTGTTGGTTGGTTAATGCGATGCAACCATTGGTCCAATTAAACAATTTATGGACTCTTTTATTCGCCGCACCTAAGCCGTGAATACCAATATTCCCACCTATTGTTGTTTGTTGAGAAGGAGGTATATTATTTTTGTGAGCGATGATATTTTGCTTATATTCTGCCTCAGTTAGTAAGCCATTTAGTAATGCAGTTCTAGCATTTTTAACGGATGGGTAGTCAAAACCATAAAATTTGTGAAAGCGACTTTTGTTGTTTACCCAGCCAATTTTATAGGTCCCTAATGGGGTAATATCATCCCCTTTATGTGTTTTGGTACCTGCACCGTTTTGGCCTATTGAAATATTGTACATTATAGCGATAGTCTTATTACCTTGTTTGACTTCAAGTTGTAATTTAGCCGTATCCACTAATATCCAAATGGCATTAGTTGCCTGTAAAGGTGGGCTAATAAGTAGGTAAAAAATTAAAAAAAAATTGAATAGCAAAGGTCGCTTCATAAAAATTTTACAATTAATGTTAGATTTGGTGTATTTTAATGGCACATTAATAATGTCGTGAAGGTTAAAAATGCAAATAAATAGTATCTCAACTACTCCTTATACTGATCAGAAACCTGGTACTTCAGGGCTAAGAAAAAAAGTTACCGTTTTTCAACAAGCTAATTACTTGGAAAACTTTGTACAGTCAATTTTTAATTCATTGTCTGGTTTTCAAGGCTCATCGCTGGTTCTAGGTGGAGACGGGCGTTATTTTAACCGTCAAGCCATTCAAGTTATTATAAAAATTGCTGCCGCTAATGGCTTTGGGGAGCTAATTATTGGGCAAGGCGGCTTATTATCAACACCCGCTGCATCTAATATTATTAGAAAGAATAAAGCATTTGGCGGTATCATTCTTTCTGCAAGCCATAATCCCGGAGGCCCTGATGAGGATTTTGGCATTAAATATAATGTGAGTAATGGTGGCCCAGCACCTGAAAAATTTACAGATGCATTGTACGAGAATTCCACCACAATTACTGAATATAAATTAGCAGAGATTGCAGATATTGATTTGGATAATGTTGGCCAACAACAAATTGCTGAACTAAAGATTACCATTATTGATCCTGTCGATGATTATGCTAACTTAATGGCTAATATCTTTGATTTTGGTTTATTAAAAAGTTGTATCTCAGCAAAGTATATTACTTTATGTTTTGATGCCATGCATGCCATTACAGGCCCCTATGCGATTCGTATTTTAGAAGATATTTTAGGTGCCCCCAAAGGGACCGTTATTAATGGAATCCCCTTAGAAGACTTTGGCGGCGGACACCCTGACCCCAACCTGGCTCATGCTAAAGAATTAGCCGCAACCATGTTTGGCGATAACCCACCTGTTTTTGGGGCGGCATCTGATGGTGATGGTGATAGAAATATGATTATGGGTGCAAATGTTTTTGTAACGCCCAGTGATAGCCTGGCTATTATGGCGGCTAATGCAACCTGTATTCCTGCTTATGCAAAGGGTATTATAGGGGTTGCCCGGTCAATGCCTACCAGCCAGGCTGTTGATAGAGTTGCAGCAAAATTGGGTATTCCTTGCTTTGAAACACCAACAGGTTGGAAATACTTTGGTAACTTGTTAGATGATGGACAAATTACCTTGTGTGGTGAAGAAAGTTTTGGTTCTGGGTCTAATCATGTTAGAGAAAAAGATGGTTTATGGGCAGTGTTATTTTGGTTGAACCTGATTGCCAAAAAACGCCAGTCAGTAGAAGATATTGTGATCGATCATTGGCAAACTTATGGTCGAGATATTTATTGCCGTCATGATTATGAGGCGGTGGATATGGATATTGCGAATGCGATTGTTGATAATTTACGCAAACAACTCCCAAGCTTGGCAGGTAAGTCTTTTGCTGAATATACTGTTAAATATGCTGATGAATTTAGCTACACCGACCCAGTTGATGGTAGTGTTAGTAATAATCAAGGGATAAGAATAGGTTTTGAAAACGGCTCCCGTATTATTTTTCGTTTATCAGGCACTGGAACAGTCGGTGCAACTTTAAGAATTTATTTGGAAAAGTATGAGGCAGATGCCAGCAAACATAATCAAGATGCTCAGGAAGCATTAGCATATTTGATTGAGCTGGCTGAACAGTTTTGTGAAGTTAAAAAACGTACGGGTAGAGCTGAGCCTACTGTTATTACATAGGAATGAGCACGAAATAAGCTACATAGCTATTTATCTGGAAGTGGGACTTCAGCCCCGCATATGCTAAAGCCCCACTTCCAAGATGTCTAACTTATTCCGTGGGGTTCTTTGGTTAAAGAGATGCTCACACAAAGTCACAGAGGCACTAAGAAAGAATAGTCAATTGCTCTTCTTGGTGTCTCTGTGGCTTTGTGTGAATTTTTTCTTTTGGTTTATTTCTTAGTATTCTCTAGCCATTTCTCACGAAGGTAAAGATTTTCAACTTTTTGCCTGGCCCAAGGGGTTTTACGTAAAAACTTAAGGCTTGAATTAAAGCTAGGATTATTGGAAAAACAATTTATTCTGATGCGTTTTGCTAGCTCTTCCCAGCCATGCTTTTCCACTAGCTCCGTCAGTATTACCTTTAATGTTACCCCATGAAGAGGGTCTTGGTTTCGTTGCTTAATCATTAGACTCTGATTTTTTAACTCTAATTCTATTGCCACCAATATCTTTGCCATTAAGGTTTTTCATTGCGGCTTTAGCTTCTCCTACTTTAGGCATTTCTACAAATCCAAAACCTTTTGATGTCCCTTTTTCTTTGTCCGTCACTAATACGCATGATTGCACGGTACCATAGGATTCAAAAAGGGTCTGTATTTCTGCTTCAGTTGTTGTGCGAGCAAGATTGCGTATCAATAATTTCATAGCGTTCTGTGTTTATAAAAAATAGTTTGATTATACTCCGCAGGGCCAAAATATGTGTAGACTAAGCTGTTTTCAATTAAGAGAAATTTGAGTGTCCAGATTATCAGAGCTACTGAAATATCTAAAAATACCTAACACAGAACAAGACCTTTTACAGGCTCAACGATTATTTCATGGTCGGGGGCACGCTTATGAGGGCTTGCATCACGTTACAATTGATTGGTTGCCGCCGGTGCTTTTAATCACCTTATTTGCACCTGAGTCTATAACTGAGGTTGATCTATTGGCAAATAAGCTACTTTCTTTACTGCCTTGTTGTAAAAGTGTTCAGCTCCAGCAGCGCTATGAATTGGCTGGGCCTATTGATATTATTAAAGGTGAGCCAATAACAAAACTGATTGTTAATGAAGCTAATTTACAATTTAATATCAGTCTTGGGAAGGTGCGTAATACAGGGCTTTTTTTAGATATGAAAAATGGCCGTGACTGGGTGCAGGCTCATAGTAATAATAAGCGAGTGCTCAATTTATTTTCATATACTTGCGGGTTTTCTGTTGCAGCAATTGCAGGTGGTGCTAAGTCGGTTCTTAATGCTGATATGAGTCGTCCAGCACTAAATGTCGGTCGGGAAAATCATCGGCTAAATCAGCAAAGCTGTGAAAAGGTAGTGTTTGAAAAAATAAATATTTTTAAGTCATTTTGCCGGTTTAAAAAAAGAGGTCCGTTTGATTTGTTAATCTGTGATCCACCGACTTTTCAAAAAGGAAGTGTTGATATAGTTCGTGACTATCCTAAAATATTAAAACGCTTAGATAGTTTTATGGCGCCTAAAGGCACACTGTTATTATGTTTGAATGCGCCAGAACTGGAGCGAGATTTTTTAATACAGCACATGCAAGAACTTGCTCCACGATATCAACTGATTGAAGAGCTTCAGGTGCCTGAAGTCTATGTCGAAACTGAGGGTAAAGGCTTAAAGACTCTATGCTTTACAGCGCTATAAATTTTAGGTAAAAAAAGGCCGATATATTTAAAAATATACCGGCCTTTTTAGAAATTTTTAGCTATTAAGCCATTGCGCGAACTTTATTGTTCAAACGACTTTTGCTACGTGCGGCTTTATTTTTATGAATAAGGCCTTTAGTAACAGCTGAATCCATAACAGAAACAACTGTTTTAAATGCTGTTTGTGCTTGTTCTTGCTCTCCAGCATTAACTGCTGCAAGTACTTTTTTTACAAAAGTACGTAAGTTACTGCGTTGTCCTGCTTTGCGTATACGGCTTTTTTCTGCCTGACGCGCTCTTTTTTTAGCTTGTGCTGTATTAGCCATAGTACAAAATAATTCTGTGATAAATAAGAACCCCATATTATGTTTGCAAATGTTATTATTGTCAACATCTATTTAATAACCCCTCTAATAAGTAGCTTTGAGCAGACAACTATTTAAATCAACCGCCATTGTCAGTAGCATGACGATGATATCACGCATTCTTGGTTTTATCAGAGATATGCTGTTTGCCAGGATTTTTGGTATTGATTCGGGAACGGATGCTTTTTTTGTAGCCTTTAAAATACCTAATTTTTTACGTCGACTCTTTGCAGAAGGTGCCTTTTCTCAGGCTTTTGTACCGGTATTATCTGATTATAAAGAACAAGGAAGTAAACAGGCATTAAAACTATTTATTGATAGAACGGCCGGTTCGTTGGCAGTGGTTTTATTTATCGTCACCGTGATTGGCATTATTGCTGCACCTATATTAATTACTTTATTTGCCCCTGGATTTAGTAGCGAAGGTAAGCAGCATGATCTTGCAGTACAGATGTTACGAATCACTTTTCCATATTTGTTTTTTATTTCATCGGTAGCTTTTGCTGGAGGTGTTTTAAATACGCATGCAAAATTTGCCATACCTGCTTTTACTCCGGTATTCTTAAATATATGTATGATAGCAGCGGCGGTATGGCTATCTCCTTTAATGGATCAGCCTGTTGTTGCTTTGGCGTGGGGAGTGTTTGTTGCGGGTATGGTGCAATTATTGTTTCAGTTCCCTGCTTTATATAAATTAGGGTTGCTACCCAAGCTTACCTTAGGGTTTAAGGATTCAGGTGTAAAACGTATTTTAAAATTAATGCTACCTGCTATTTTTGGAGTCTCTGTTACCCAGATTAATTTATTACTGGATACTTTAATCGCTTCATTTCTGACGGCAGGGAGTATTTCGTGGTTGTATTATTCAGATCGTCTAGTTGAGTTTCCTTTAGGAATATTTGGTATTGCTTTGGCAACAGTTATTTTACCTAGTCTTGCTAAAAGTCATTCGGCAGATAACCCGATAGAGTTTTCCAAGTCCTTGGATTGGGCACTAAGATTAGTCTTGTTAATTGGCATCCCTTCTTCAATTGGTTTGTTAATTCTTGCGGAACCGATGCTTTCTACTTTATTTCAATATGATGCCTTTTCTGAAAATGATGTACATTTAGCCGGAAAAAGTTTGATGGCTTACTCCGTTGGTTTACTAGGATTTATTCTGGTTAAAGTTTTAGTGCCAGGGTTTACTTCACGTAAGGATATGAAAACACCTGTTCGTTTTGGTATTTATGCCATGGTGGCAAATATGGGGATGAATATAGCCTTTGTTTTTCCTCTAGCACATGCTGGATTGGCTTTGGCTACGTCTTTAGGTGCTTTTTTTAATGCCTCGCTACTACTGTTTGCACTTTTAAAAGACAAGGTTTATAAACCAGGTAAAAACTGGTTTAATTTTATGGTTAAAATTATTGTTGCTAATGAAATGATGGCACTATTTTTATATATTTCTGTAGATACCAGCCAGTGGACTGCTTGGGGTGCTTTAGATAGAAGTCTTAATCTAATGATGTGGGTTGTGCTAGGGGGCGGTGTTTATGCTTTGTCATTGTTGATAATAGGTGTTCGGCCTAGAAACTTTTTTAAGTAGGGAAACTTGCAATAAATTACACAACTATTCTGCTAAAAGCCAATACTTTCACATCCTCTTTAGCCCCACATGCCTCAGGATAAGTTAAAGCCTCCTAGGCAATTTTCTGTTTAATGCTTGATAGTTTTGAAATAACCAATGTTTGTCTATTTATTGATCAAACCCAAAAAAATTCCAAAGTTTTTGTATTGCTGTTGTATTTTGGTATTCTGCTACAGGAGGCCCGTCTGGGTAGTTTTCTTCATAGACGCGTTTGGCATCGGCTGCCAATACTTGCATACCTAATTTGGAATAGGCTTGCTCCATCACTTTTAAAGCATAAGGAACTGCCGGTGTTCGCTGGTATTCTTTAACAACATAACTACCTCTGTTTGCTGCCGCAATATAAGCTTTGCGTTTTAAATAAAAACGAGCCACATGAACTTCATACATGGCTAGGTTGTTTCTAAGGGCTAGCATACGTTGTTTTGCATCGGGGGCATATTTGCTGTTTGGAAAACGGCGGATTAATAATGCAAAATTATCATAAGCTTCTTTTACATTACTTGGGTTACGCTGGGAGGAATCTGTCGGTAAAAAGCGTTCTAGGAAGCCAATACTTCTATTATAGTTAATTAACCCTCTCAAATAGTATGCGTAATCTACATTGGGGTTTCGAGGATGAACTTTTATGAATCTTTCTGTGGCTGCAATTGCCGTTTCAGGGTCATCATTTTTATAATAGGCATAAGCAATATTTAACTGTGTTTGAGCCGCATAATCTCCAAAAGGATATCTTGATTCTAATGTCTCGTACATTTTTATGGCTTTTTGGTAATTACCTGCATCCATAGCTGTTTTGGCTTTATCGTACAACGACTTTGCATCCCAATCAGCATATTCGTCAGGTTTGGCGTTGCTGTTAAGTGTTTCACAGCCTTGTAAAGTAACGGCCAAAGTTAAAAAAATTAAAAAATTAAAAAAAAATGATCGCATATTGTTAGCTACACGTTGTAAGATTAAGGGTTTTCTCGCTCATATTTAGAACAAGTGTGACTTGTTAATTGATTGAGAGCGAGTATAACTTAAATTTAAGTCTAATATGGCTATATTAACAGCAAAAATACCCGAAGAGATGGCAGGCAAGCGCCTTGATCAATGTCTGGCAGAAATGTTCTCCGAATACTCAAGAAGTAAGCTACAAACATGGATTAAAGCAGGGCGAGTCAAGGTTGACCAGAAAATACTGAAGGCAAGAGATAAAGTTGATGGTGGTGAGCAAATTGAGCTTGATGCAGAAGCAGAAGAGGTTTTGGAGTATGAGGCTGAGGATATCCCATTAGATATTATTTTTGAAGATGACTCAGTTATTATCGTTAACAAACCTGCAGGGCTTGTTGTTCACCCTGCGGTAGGTAACTGGCAAGGTACTCTAGTCAACGCTTTGTTAAATCATCAGCCCGCTTTAAATACCTTGCCTCGTGCCGGTATTGTTCATCGGCTTGATAAGGATAC
Organism: uncultured Methylomarinum sp.; assembly: GCA_964472945.1. Lineage (GTDB taxonomy): Bacteria > Pseudomonadota > Gammaproteobacteria > Methylococcales > Methylomonadaceae > QPIN01. The sequence goes on from CAYYNM010000005.1 coordinate 23,516, forward strand.
CAGTGGCTTATTAATGGTGGCTAAAACCTTACCAGCACACAATAGTCTGTCAACACAATTGCAAGAACGCAGTATTACCCGCGAGTATTTGGCCTTAGTAAAGGGCTGGATGACGGCTGGAGGAACGGTTGACGAGCCTTTAGGAAGGCACCCAGCAGATCGTATAAAACATACGGTCAGAGAGGATGGAAAACATGCTGTGACACATTACCGGCTTGAGCGTCGGTTAAAACGAAATACGTTAATTCGAGTAAAATTGGAAACAGGACGAACTCATCAAATACGCGTTCATATGGCCTATATTGGTTATCCATTAGTGGGTGACCCCGTTTATGGTGGACGGTTTCAAATGCCAGCAAACTGTAGTGAAGAACTTGAATTTACTTTAAGAGGGTTTAAGCGACAAGCGTTACATGCAACAAAATTAGGCTTACAACACCCAGAAACTAACGAATATTGTGAATGGGAGTTAGGAATGCCAGAGGATATGGTCAACTTAATTAAAGCAATAGAGGAAAATGACCTGGATTGAGCCTGATTGGCCGGTTAAAAAAAATATACATGCAGCGGTCACTTTACGTTCGGGAGGTTTAAGTCAAGAACCTTTTCAAAGCCTTAACCCTGCGTTACATGTTAATGACAAGGCTGAAACTGTGTTAGCAAACCGCAAAATAATCGCTGAAACGCTTAAATTACCCTCTTGCCCAGTCTGGTTACAGCAGGTTCATGGTAACCGAGTTATTAAAATTGATAGCAATACGGCAGGGGGGCGACAAGCGGATGCAAGTTATACCGACCAAGCAGGTGTTGTTAGTGTGGTGATGACGGCAGATTGTCTCCCCGTGCTATTGGCTAGCCAAAATGGTTTAGAAATTGCTGCTATCCATGCTGGCTGGCGTGGGTTGTTATCAGGTGTTATTGCTAATGCTGCGGCACTTTTTACCGATACACCCATAATGGCTTGGCTTGGCCCTGCAATTGGTCCTGAATGTTTTGAAGTGGGTGAGGAGGTTAAAAAATCATTTATTAACAAATCAAACAAATTTAACCGAGCATTCAAACAAAAAAGCAAAGAGAAATACCTGGCAGATATTTATCAATTAGCCTCTATTGAGTTGGCAATGTTGGGTATAACTCAAGTATACGGAGGTGGTTTTTGTACCGTAACTGATAAGCAGAGATTTTATTCATATCGTCGTGATGGCGAAACAGGCCGAATGGCCACCCTTATTTGGAGAGATTGACTTTGGACTTATTGATATTAATTATCATATTTACGGCAGTAGGCGGCGTGTTAAGTGTTCTGGCAGCAGGGGTATTTTTATTATTACCCGATAAGCTAAGAGAAAGGGTTTTACCGCATGGTATAAGTTTTGCCATAGGTGCATTGTTAGCGGTTGCTTTTTGGGGGTTAATACCGCACGCCTTTGAAGAAGTAAACCCCGATCAATTTCAGCTGCTTTCAGGCACTATTCTCGCTGGAATTCTTTGCTTTTTTATATTAGAAAAATTATTGATTTGGCGGCACTGTCACTTTGGCTCTTGTGAGGCGCATGGTGAAGAGTCCCATGATGACCCTCACTCTCATGACCATGGACATAAAACAGCAGGGACCTTTATCATTATTGGTGATGGTATCCATAACTTTGTTGATGGTGTGTTAATTGCAGCAGCTTTTTTAACCGATGTAAAGCTAGGTATTGTGACTAGCTTAGCTGTAGCTGCTCATGAAATTCCTCAGGAAGTTGGGGACTTTGCTATTTTGTTGCAAAGTGGGTTTAGCAAGTCTAAGGCATTGTTTTATAATGTTCTTTCTAGCTTAACTACCATTATTGGTGGAGTGCTGGCGTATTATAGCTTAGAAGATTTACATGATAGCTTGCCCTTCTTTCTAGCATTAGCCGCATCAAGTTTTATTTATATAGCCGTTGCAGATTTAATTCCATCACTCCATAAAAAAACAGATATTAAAACATCTTCGTATCAGGTTATATTGATTCTAGCTGGAGTTTTAGTGATTGGCTCATTACATGGTCTTGCACATGATATTAAGTTAGATGGCGTGGAGGTTCATTCCAACCATCAATAAGATAAAATCTTGTAGAGCAGCTTTAGTCTGCCATTAAAGACAGTATTAATCAGTCAGAATATAACAGAGCTGTGATTTGTAAATAGCTCTGTTAGTTTATTCCGCACTAAAAAAAATATCTGCATAATAAGCACGGGCATCTGTTCGGGAATTATCGGTATCAGTCATCAAGGCAATGGCATCAATATATTGAATATCTGTAGCAAATATATCTTTAAAATCTTGCCGGATATTGCGCTTTTCCTGATACCAGGTTTGAATTTTATCTTTAGCAGAACGCTGAGCAACCATCATCGCTTTTTTGCCAACAAAGGCATTTGGCCAAATAGCTCCTTTACGGGTATTGCCAGCCCAGACATAGTTAATGGCTTTAGTTCTCCAAAATGCCCAGCCACCATTTACAACAATATAAATTCTGGCACTAAAATCATCCCCTGACTTACTTTGTTCGTTTAATTTAGTTAAATGCTTATCAATGCGCCAACGCCAGTTTAAAATAGGTGTTTTGGTTAAATCAATTCTCTGTTCTTTATATAGACCTGAGGCGCTAGAATGGCTTTCGGCCAATAAAGCGAAAACATTATCAAGTTTAATTGTTTGGTAACGAGTAATACCAGAGAATACCTTTGTTTTCCAGTCATTTAAATTACCTGATGAAAAGTTACTAATAGGAATGATATTCTTATTTTGGGCCAATGCTGTATTTATTGGGAAAATAAATAGAATAACCAGGTATGTAAAATAAATATATTTCATTGTCTGGTGCCTTCTGATAAATTGGTAGTTAGCTTGGGTTGCTTATATATTCCATTGATTTTTTTATAAACAGTTTTTGCAGTCTATTGGCTTTTAGGTGAATTTACAAGGTGGACAAATAAATTTAGATAGGACTAGATATTTTTATTAAGTATGTCTATAATACTCAAATCTGCTAGAACATCAAAAGCCTCGGTGGCGAAACTGGTAGACGCACGGGACTTAAAATCCCGCGACTTTAACGGTCGTGCCGGTTCGATTCCGGCCCGAGGCACCATATTAGGAAGGCTTGTAACTCAAGGGTTACAAGCCTTTTTTATGTAAAGTACAACTAAATGCCATCGGTTGGGCGCTTTAAACTCAAAGTATCACTACGATACAAACTACGAAATAGAATCTCGTAGTATTCCGTAGTGGATGTTTAAATCGTTTTTTTGAGGGCAACATAATGTCTTATATCCGCACATTACCAAACGGCAAATTTCGTGCCGAAGTCAGTAAAAACTACACATCGATTCAATCCAAAACATTTACAACTCATAAGCAAGCAAAACACTGGGCTAATAATGTTGAAAAAAACATAGCAATAATTCTCGAATTAAAACCCAAGAAAATAAAAAAGCTTTGTTCTACCTACACACATCCCTGTGTTAGTTGAGTATGAACAAAAATCCTGTGCCAGTTGCTCAAGTTATTCCGTGTCCATTCCTAAGATAGAAAACTTTAGGTTTCATGATTTACACCATACAGCTGCATCATATCTAGTGATGGCTGGTGCAATACTGCAGAAAACAGGATTGATTATGGTGTGAGAGAAGCCCAAGATAAAATCCCCTGTGCAAAAAATACGACAAGTAAATCATTTAAGCAGTTACAAGCAACTGGATTTATTACATTGTTAGAGGAATCCTTCTTTAGTAGTAGAACGGACAGTAAATCACGGGTATGGAAATTAAATTGGATGCCAGTAGGATCAAGGAACCCCAGTAATGAATGGGATAAACAAATTAAGCCTACGGTCTCAAATACAATACCCGTGTATAGTTCTCAGGCTCAAAAATGATACCTGTATAATTAATTGGCTCTATCACAGGCGCAAAAATGATCCTCGTGGAATAATAATCAAAGACTTGCAATGAGTAACAAGTACCTTATTTGAGACACACTATATATGCCATAGTATGAAGGTGAATTAATGGAATACATTACAGCTATGGATAGGCTGATGATAACTGCTTAATAGGTAATTAAACAACTTTAAAAAATGAACTTAGCTAATGATTTCGGTAAAATAACAGCAATATAAGTACCCACGTAAAATTAATTTAACAAAAAAATTTCGTCATTCCTGCGTGCTCCTAGCAGGAATCCATTTGCTCAGGCACGTGGATTCCCGATAAAAAAACTCGGGAATGACGAGAATTAAAAGGTTAAGTTAATTATGCCTGCCTACTTGGTATTTAGATTAAAAAAACAGCAAAGGAACTCAATGGCGATTAAAAAATCCGAACTCTATTCATCTCTATGGAAAAGTTGCGATGAATTACGCGGTGGAATGGACTGAAGTCAGTACAAAGACTATGTGTTAGTGCTGTTGTTTATAAAATACATTAGTGATAAATATGCGGATCAAGTCTTTTCACCCGTCACCATTCCAGAAGGTGCAAGTTTTAAAGACTTAGTGGCATTAAAAGGCAAAGCCAGCATAGGCGATGATATTAATAAAAAAATTATCGCACCGCTTAAAGAAGCCAATAAACTTTCATCAATGCCTGATTTTAATCACCCAGAAAAATTAGGCTCAGGTAAAGAAATGGTGGATAAACTCACCAGCTTAATTGCCATCTTTGAAAATAAAGACTTAGATTTCTCAAACAACAGAGCTGAAAATGATGATATTTTGGGCGATGCGTTTGAATTTTTAATGAGCCATTTCGCAACAGAAAGCGGCAAAAGCAAAGGGCAGTTTTACACCCCCTCAGAAGTCAGCCGTATTATTGCTAAAATCATAGGTATCAAAGCAGACCAAACCAAAGCAGAAACCACCGTTTATGACCCTACCTGTGGCTCTAGCTCCCTGTTATTAAAAGTAGCCGATGAAGCCAGCACCAAAGTGAGCTTATTTGGTCAAGAAAAAGATGCTTCCACCAGTGGGTTGGCGCGTATGAATATGATTCTGCATGACTCAGCAAGTGCAGAAATTAAACAGGGCAACACCTTAGCGAATCCTTTATTTAAAAATCCCCAAGGACAACTACAAACCTTTGATTATGTCGTGGCAAACCCACCTTTTAGTGATAAACGCTGGAGTAATGGGGTTGATATAGAAAACGACCCACATAAACGCTTTGAACATTTTGGAACACCGCCTGATAAAAATGGTGATTATGCGTATTTACTGCATATTATTCGTAGTTTAAAAAGCCAGGGAAAAGGCGCGTGTATTTTACCGCATGGGGTCTTATTTCGTGGCAATGCCGAAGCCCATATCCGCAAAGCACTAATTAAACAAGGATTGATAAAAGGCATTATCGGGCTACCTGCTAACTTGTTTTTTGGTACAGGCATACCCGCGTGTATTATTTTGATAGACAAAGCTAACGCCCAAAATCGACAAGGCATCTTTATGGTCGATGCAGGCAAAGGCTTTATTAAAGATGGCAATAAAAATCGCCTGCGTGAAATGGATATTCATAAAATTGTCGATGTTTTTAGCAAACAAATAGAAATCCAAGGCTATAGCCGACTTATATCCACCACTGAAATAGAAAAAAATGATTTTAACCTCAATATTCCACGCTATATAGACAGCTCAGAAGCAGAAGATTTACAGGATATATCCGCACATTTATTGGGCGGTATTCCCAATACGGATATTGATGCACTGCAAGCCTATTGGCAACATTTTCCACAACTGAAAAACACCCTGTTTAAAGCGGCTGAACGTGAAAACTATTGTCACCTGTAAGGTGAAATATCCGCTATAAAACAAACAATTTTTACCCACCCAGAATTTAGCCAGTTTATCCAACAGATAGATAAGGTTTTTACACAATGGCAACAACAAACAACGGTAACACTTAAATCGTTAGCAACAGGGTTTCATCCTAAAGAATTAATACAGACATTAAGCGAGAGTTTATTGCTGGCTTATACCGACCAGCCTTTATTAAATAAATATGATGCCTATCAACACATCATGAGCTATTGGGCTGAATTAATGCAGGATGACAGTTATTTAATTGCTGCTGATGGCTGGGTGGCTGACACTTATCGAATTATTGAAGTGAATAAAAAGGGCAAAGAAATTGATAAAGGTTGGACGTGTGATTTAATTCCCAAGTCACTATTAATCAACCGTTACTTTAAACAACAGCAACAAGAGATAGAGGCGAAAAAAGCGGAGCTGGAAAGTATACAAACTGAACGCTCAGAATTAGAAGAACAACACAGTGCGGAAGATGGCTTTTTTACAGAGCTAGATAAAATTAATAAAGCCCATGTTAGTGCAAGGCTTAAAGAGATAAAATGCAGCAAGATAGACTCACTAGAAGAAGAGAGTGTTTTAAATGAATATTTAAAATTACTGCTATTAGAAACGATTCAAAAGAAAACCATTAGAGATGCTGAGACAGAGTTAGATAATACATTATTAAACTATTACCACACCCTAAGCACTGAGCAAATAAAGCAATTAGTAGTTGATGATAAATGGATGGCAAGTATTGAACAAGCCATACAAACCGAAATGGATAAACTCGGCCAAAAGCTAACACAGCGTATAAAAGAACTCGCAGAACGCTACCAAACCCCAATGCCAGTGATGAACCAGCAAGTTCAAACACTGGAGCAAACAGTGAATGAACACTTAGCAAAAATGGGGTTTAGTTTTTAAGATGAATCAATCAGTTAATCAATTAATTATTTACAACACCCAAGACGGGAAATCCTCAGTTGCTTTATATACTCAAGATGGCGACGTATGGATGAACCAAAACCAACTTGCAGAACTTTTTGACACCTCTAAACCTAATATTAGTATGCATGTATCTAACATATTAAAAGAAAAAGAGTTATTGGAAGAATCAGTTGTTAAGGATTACTTAACAACTGCCACCGATGGTAAAAAATACAAGGTTGCTTTTTATCGTCTGGAAATGATTTTAGCCATAGGCTTTAGGGTAAGAAGTGTAAGAGGTGTGCAATTTAGGCAATGGGCAAATCAAAACCTGACAGAGTACATGATAAAAGGCTTTGTCATGGATGATGAAAGGCTAAAGAACCAAGAGGGCAGACCTAGCTATTTTGATGAACTATTGGCGCGTATTCGAGATATTCGCTCATCCAAAAAACGCTTTTATCAAAAAGTAAGAGAACTCTTTGCATTAAGCAGTGATTACGACACCAGCGACAAAGCAACACAAATGTTTTTTGCCGAAGCACAAAATAAAATCCTATATGCCATTACCCAACAAACCGCCGCAGAAATCATAATCAGCCGAGCCGATGCCAGTAAAGAAAATATAGCATTAACTCACTACAGCGGTGGAAAGGTGCGAAAAGAAGATATTTATACAGCTAAAAACTATCTAACAGAAGACGAGCTAGACAGCCTTAACCGCTTTGTTACCGTGTTTTTAGAAACCGCAGAATTAAGAGCAAAAAATAGGCAAGAGATTACCACCCAGTTTTGGCGTGAAAATATCGACAAGATTATAGAGCTTAATGATAGACCGCTGTTAAACCATAAAGGCAATATTAGTCATGCTCAAATGAAAGCACAAGTCAGTGATATTTATCAGGACTTTAATAACAGTAGAAAACAACTGGCCGCAAAGCAAGCCGATACGCAAGACCTAGAAGCGTTAAAGCAACTAGAGCAACAAATTAAGAAAAAATAAACCAATCGTTCCCATGCTCTCGCGTGGGAATGCATGTTATGACGCTCCTGCGTCACGGAACGCTGGAGCGTTCCCGTATGAATTCCCACGGAGACCGTGGGAACTATAAAACTGGATAAAATTAATGAACTATCAAATTCCATTACTGCCATTAGATAAAGACATAGTAGCAACTATTCCTAATGAAAGTATTCTCATTAATACCTTATCGTTACAAGAAGCTAAAGATAGCTCGGCAATAGAAAATATTATCACCACCCATGATGAATTGTTTAAAAGTGATAACCTTGCTCAGCAATTTATTACCCTAGCGGCTAAAGAAGTTTTTAACTATGCCACAGCCTTACAAGATGGCTTTAAACAAGTAAAAAAACACGGATTATTGACCAGTAATGATATAAAAAAGATTCAAGCCGCGATTGAACAAAACAATGCGGGGTTTAGAACTCAATTGGGTACAACCTTAAAAAATGAACAAACGGGGGAGATTATTTATAAGTACCCACGTAAAATTAATTTAACAAAAACAACTGTCATTCCTGCGTGCTCTTAGCAGGAATCCATCTGACCTACACAGTAGATTCCCGATAAGAACACTCGGGAATGACGAAAATAAATTGTTAAGTTAATTATGCCTGTCTACTTACCCCACCACAAACGCATGATGAGATTGTAACTTTCATGTCTAACTTAGAGCAGTTTATCAATAATGAGCAAAGCTGTGATTGGGATGATTTAGTCAAAATGGCAGTGATTCATCATCAATTTGAAAGCATTCACCCTTTTTATGATGGTAATGGTCGTGCAGGGCGTGTTATTAATGTTTTGTATTTGATAAAACAAGATTTACTTACCTTACCCGTACTGTATTTAAGCCGATACATTAACCAGCATAAACAGGATTATTACCGCTTATTACAAGCCGTTCGTACTGATAATAACTGGGAAGACTGGCTGTTGTTTATGTTGACAGCAGTAGAGCAAACATCAAAGCATACGGTTGATTTGATTAAAGCAATAAAGCAACTTATGCAGGCTTATAAGTTGCAATTGCGGGATGAGCTACCTAAAACCTATAGTCAGGATTTATTGAATAATATATTCCGTCACCCTTATACAAAAATTGAGATTGTAACAACGGATTTACAAGTCACTCGTAAAACAGCGGCAAAATATCTTGATGAAATGGTGGGCATAGGACTACTGACTAAGCACAAAATAGGTAAAGATAACTACTACCTGAATGATGCCTTATATCAGTTATTACTCAATGTCAGTGCAAAGTAAGTAATTTTAATAGGTAGAAAACCAGATTATTTACCCATAACAAGCACAACATGGGTAAATAACCGGATAATTTACCCATAAGCACAATAACATGGGTAAAAAATTGAATTATTTACCCATGACAATAAAACAGGCACATAAAACAGCGTTTTATGGTGTGGGTTATTTGAATAGAGACAGAAAAGAGTTTTTTATGGATATGACAAGCAATAAGAGGGGGGGCGTGATTAAGGCTGGGTATAAGCAAACTGAGGTGGGGGTTATTCCTGAGGATTGGGGGATTAAACAATTACAAAGTCTAATTAAAATAAAAAATGGATTTGCTTTTAGCAGTGTTTTCTTTTCAGATAAAGGGGCAATAGTTCTTACCCCTGGAAATTTCAAACTTGATGGCAGGCTTTACTTTAATCAACGTAATACAAAAAGGTATTCAGGAAAATACCCTAACACCTATAAATTTGAAATAGGCGATTTACTTATTGTTATGACTGACCTTACTCCTGACTGTAATTTACTTGGTAAGCCAGCATTTGTTGATAACAACAATTTATTACATAATCAACGAATAGGAAAAATTGTTGTTTTAAATTCGAATATCTCAGATCAATATTTATACTGGTTTTTTCTTTCAAGTATGTATGCTCAACGAATGAAAGAGACAGCTACGGGATCAACTGTTCGGCATACTTCGGTTGGTAGTATTTATGGAACATATATTCCGCTACCACCAACCAAAATCGAACAAACTGCCATTGCCAAAGCTTTAAGCGATAACGATGCCTTGATTCAATCCCTTAGCCAACTAATAGCCAAAAAATGCCAGATTAAATAAGGGGCAATGCAACAACTGCTTAATCCTTATGATAAGGATGGGGAGTTGAAAGGTGGATGGAGAGAATCCTCTTTGAGAGATGTTTCTTATATGAAAGGGCGAATAGGTTGGCAAGGGCTTAATCAAACAGAATTTACAATGAATGATGATGAACCTTACCTAATAACAGGTATGAATTTTAAAGATGGTGAAATTAGATGGGGTGAGGTCTATCGTATATCTGAAGATAGGTATGAGATAGCAAAAGAAATACAGCTAAAAAAGAATGATGTTTTAATGACCAAGGATGGAACTATAGGGAAGTTATTGTATATCAGTAATATTCCATACCCTCATAAAGCGTCTTTAAATAGCCATCTATTAGTGTTTAGACCTATTAGAAAAATCTATGATCCACGGTTTTTATATTATCAGCTGTATTCAAAATTATTTAAAGATTACATAGAAATTAGCAAATCTGGTTCTACATTTTTTGGCTTGTCACAAGAAGCTGTAGGGAATTATTTATTTAAATTCCCTGACATTACTGAGTAAATCAAAATAGCCAAAACCCTAACCGATATAGACACAGAAATAACCCACCTAGAAACCAAACGCGCCAAATACCAACAAATCAAACAAGGGATGATGCAAAACTTACTCACTGGACGTATTCGTTTGGTGTAGCTAGTCAATCCGAACCAACAGGTATATACTTATAATCTATATCTTTTGTTTGGAGGCAAGCCATGCACACTGCAAAATTATTTCAAAACGGTCGCTCACAAGCGGTACGCTTACCTAAGGCGTTTAGAATGGAAGGCAAAGAAGTTAAAATTTCTAAACAGGGTAATAAAATTATATTAGAACCTATAGAAGCATCGTGGACGAGTTGGTTTAATACCTTAAATGAGTTTTCTAATGATTTTATGGCAGAGGGGCGAGAACAACCAGAATGCCAAGAGCGTGATTGGAGTGGCTTGGAATGAAAGCCTATTTGCTGGATACCAATATCTGTATTTATTTAATTAAACAACAGCCCCCCGAAGTTTTACAACGCTTTCAACAGATTCAAATTCAGCAACTCCATATACCGACCATTACCGTTTTTGAACTGTATTATGGGATAGAAAAAAACAACTCCCATTCACGCAATTTAAAGGTATTAGAAAAATTTATTGCGCCTTTAACGGTGGTTGATTTTAGTTTGCAGGCGGCTAAAAAAGCCGCTCATATTCGTGCGACATTGCAAAAACAAGGCTTATCTATTGGTGCTTATGATATTCAGATTGCAGCGGTTGCTTTAACTGAAAACATGACGTTATTAACCAATAATACCCGTGAATTTGAAAGAGTGGATGGCTTATTGCTGGAAAACTGGGTTAATTAATGTATTGAGCATACGATTAAGGGTATGATTAATAAACTACATTACACTGGATTTAATAGCATGATTACAGCCAATGAGTTAAAAACCCAAGGGGTTTCGGTGATTCAAGCCGAATTAGAGCAACAAACGGAAGCGGTTATTTCGGTACGGGGTAAACAACGCTTTGTGGTAGTAGACATTGAGCATTACAATTATTTACGTGAGTGTGAATTAAGTGCGGCTATTATCGAATCAGAAGCCGATATAAAAGCAGGGCGTTTTAATGAAGAGTCTGCTGAGGCACATTTGGCGCGATTGGAAGCGATGAAATGAGTTATCAGTTGGTTTTTACTGAGCAATATAACCGCCGTGCTTTGCGCTTTATTAAACGCCACCCTGATTTAAAAAAATAGTATCTAAAAACACTACAATTATTAGCGCTTAATCTTCAACATCCTTCTTTACGATTACATGCTTTGCAAGGTCGCTTAAAACCGCTGCAATCTGTTTCAATCAATTTGTCTTATCGCATCACTTTGGAATTAATGGTAAAAGACGGACAAATTATTTTAATTAATATTGGCGATCATCAAGCGGTTTATTAACACGTTTTATCGTTCCCACGCTCCAGCGTGGGAATGCAGCCATAGACGCTCCAGCGTCGCCTATAAAAAAAGACTATGGGAAGAAGCCGCTACATTATTACCGACCCCGAACAAACCCATTTTATGACCTGTACTATTATGGAGTGGCTTCCTGTTTTTACACGACCAGAAACCGTGCAAATTATTTTAGATTGCTGGCAATATCAACGTGAACATCAAGGTTTAAAGCTGTATGGCTATGTGATTTTAGAAAACCACTTACATTTTGTAGCACAAGCACCTAGGCTAGATAAGTGTATCAGTAGTTTTAAATCTTATACAGCAAGACAATTGATAGATTATTTAGAAGCACACCATATTTAATCCCTATTAACACGTTTACGTTTTGCTAAACGCGCTCATAAAATAGATAGGGAATATCAGTTTTGGCAAGAGGGTGTTCATGCTGAAATGGTCTTCAATGAGATAATTATGAATGAGAAATTAGTGTATATTCATCAAAACCCTGTTAAACGTGGGTATGTGATAAAACCTGAGCATTGGCGATATTCTAGTGCGGGGTTTTATGAAGGTCTTGAGGGTTTGATAGGTATTGATGCTTGGTGAAGAGACGCTGGAGCGTCTAGGGCTGCATTCCCACGCAGAGCGTGGGAATGATTTTAATAGCTCTTTTAAGTATCTTCTGCTACAGCTGTCAATTGATATTTTTTGATAGATATTAATTTCTATCAAAAACCGGCTGATTCACTACTGGTAAGTATAGTTGAGTCATTTTTTATTGGTAATTGTATATATTTTGGAGCTAAATTATGTCTTTGATGCCTGGGATTTGTTTCTGTGTCGCACCAACAGCACCACCACTCCCACAAGGGTCTTCTGTGGTATACAGCCTTTATCCCCATGGCTTTATGTTGGGATCTCTTACTAATGAGAGAGAGCTTTTCAGGCAACCGTCCCGAAGGGGGGTCGGAGCGAGTCAACCACTGTTTGGATCGAGAGCATCAGTTCAATC
>CAYYNM010000006.1:0-34839 GCA_964472945.1 uncultured Methylomarinum sp.
ATTAACCACCTCACTTGGTAAATATAAACTTAAATTTCATAGCATTATAATTAATCTGAAGTTTCCCAGTTATTTTCGTTGTGACGTATAGAGAAAAACCATTTAAATGAGGTTTGCCACGTTTAAGGCAACAGCAACTAAAATAAGAAAGCCTGTAGGTATAGTGGGTTCAGTCATTTTAAAAACTGGAAACTTCAGTATTTAAAATCGCCCCATTGAAATAGGATATTTAAATGGGGCCTCACGAGCAAGACTTTAGTAAAGGCACTCTTTACACTTGTTGAGCACACCTTTATAAAACTAACGGAACTATGGGCCGTTTAAATTATGTTTATTTTTTTATTGCAGATACAAAAATTATCTCATAAGTTGCCGTCACCCCAGTTTGCCCTGCTTTTCTCTGATACGCAGAAATCATTGTTTGCATAGCTGTTTTACTGGTTGTTTTGCGGTTTCGCTGTGATAAGACATTATGAGCACCTATGCCTTTTAATTCACGCATTAGCCCTATTACTGTTGAGTATTCAGGCTGATAGATTTGGCTACTTATCTTTATATCTTTAAACCCTGCTTGCTGTAAAAAATCATCAATATCATCAGCCAAATAAAACTCATTAACATGGGTATAATCATCAACCTTTGCCCATGCCTGTTTTAATTCTTGCAACGTTGCCGGGCCAAAAGTTGAAAACAATAACCTTCCATCCTGCTTAAGGATTTTATTAAAACCTGACAATACAGCAGTTAAGTTTTGACACCACTGTAAAGCAAGATTGGAAATAAGCATATCAACCGAATTATTATTTAAAGGTATAAATTCAGCATCAGCACAGATATACTGCACATTAGTATATGATTCTAACTTTATTTTTGATTTTTGTAGCATAGAAAAGGCAATATCTATGGCTATAACTTGTTTCGAAAAGTGCCTTTCCATCAATTGTTGAGTTAAAAATCCAGTTCCACATCCAATATCAACAAGCTGCTGACAGCCGTCTTTTGCAGAAAACCCCTGTAATAACTTTAATCCTACTTTTCGCTGTAAAGTAGCTAGCTCATCATAAGAATTGGCGGCTGAAGCAAATGACTGCCTCACTTTACTTTTATCAATCGTTAAAACTGCATTCATATACTTTGCTTTATTATTTTAATAACGTTTGATGGATGAGATAAAAAGGGGACATGCCCTGCCCCTTTTATAATATTGATATTAATGGCTGGCTTTAAAGCTTTTATATCCTGGCTTGTTTGTATGGGAATCAAAGAATCTTTATCCCCCTGAATAACAATAATCGGACAAGTTAAAGCAAGCAACAATGGTCGCAGGTCTGCGTGTTTTAAAATATCCAGTCCACTTTGCAAAACCTGTTCTGAGGGAGGCTTACATTCTTGAAGGGCTTGCTTTAATTGTTTTAATAACGCCTTTCCATTTTCCAGAGTATTTACTTGTAATGCTAAAAAACGAATTAAAGTAAGGTGGCAATTTAGTTGTAAATTATTAGCAAAACCATCCAATATTTTTGCTCCTACCCCTGCCCAATTATCTTCCTCAACAAAACGAGGGGTACCCGCTATTAAAATTAGTGCATTAATACGTTGAGGGTATTGTGCCGCTATATTTATTGCAACGGAAGCCCCTAAAGACCAGCCAACAATACAACAAGGATTATCTGGCATTTCTTCGATTAATGCTTGGCTAATATGATCTAAATCATAAGGCTCAACCGTTTCGCTTAAGCCATGCCCAGGTAAGTCTAAACACGTTACTTGATAATATTGTGCCAATTGCTGTGCAAATTTACGCCAAATCCCCGTATGCATTGCCCAGCCATGTATTAAAACAATAGGCCGCCCTTGCCCATATATTTCTTTGTGAATTTTAATCATATTGCAATAGCCCCCAAAGCATCTAACAATTGATCAATATGCTGTTCCTGATGGTTAGCAGAAAAAGTAATTCTTAGCCGCGCCTCATCTTTAGGCACAGTAGGCGGCCGAATAGCGGTCACTAAAAACCCTTTATTCAAAAGTACCTCACTTATTTCAAGTGCTCGTTGACTTTCACCGATTAAAACAGGTTGTATTGCCGTGCTTGATAACATAACAGGCAAACCAAGTTGGCTTGCACCAGTTTGAAAACGTGTAATCAGAGAATTTAATTTATCTCTACGCCAATTTTCAGTAATAACCAGCTTTAAACTGGTTCGTGTTGCTTCTGCCACTGCCGCAGGTAAAGCCGTGGTAAATACATAGCTTCTGGCTTTTTGAATTAAGGTTTCTATCAATACCTCAGAGCCAGCAACAAAAGCGCCAAAAGTACCCAACCCCTTACCCAAAGTCCCCATTAATATAGGTACATTTTGTTGAGTGAGACTTATATCTTGCAAAACACCTGCGCCTGTTTTCCCCAAAACACCTAAGCCATGCGCATCATCAACCATTAACCAGGCATTTTTATCTGCCGCTAATGCTGCTAATTTAACTAAGGGTGCAATATCCCCATCCATACTAAAAATCCCATCCGTTACGATTAAAGTACGTCCCTCTATAGGCTTTATTTTGTTAGCTAAATCGGCAATATCATTATGCAAATACCGTTTAAACCGGGCACCAGACAATAAACCACCATCCAACAGGGAGGCATGATTTAAGCGGTCTTGAAAAACCTGATCACCACGCCCTAATAGTGCTGAAATCACCCCCATATTAGCCATATAGCCAGTTGAAAATAATAATGCACGTTCACGCCCGGTAAATTCTGCTAATTCTTGCTCTAAGGCATGATGACATTGACTATGCCCACAGATAAGATGGGCTGAACCACTCCCTACCCCATATTTATCAGCCGCCTCCTTAAAAGACCGAATAATATCAGGGTGGTTGGCCAAACCTAAATAATCATTACTACTAAAATTAATCAAAGCCTTACCATCAACGTTTATTTCAACACCTTGAGGCGTTGAGATAATACGTCGAGAACGATATAAGTTTTGCTGTTTTATCCGTCGTAACTCATCAGCTAAACTGCCAAAACCTTGAGACATTATGCGTAGCTAGAGCCACCAGAGTGTATTCCTAAGCGCTCAAACAAAGCTAAATCATGGTTGCTCATGGGGTTTTCTGTAGTAAGTAATTTATCACCATAAAAAATAGAATTTGCCCCTGCAAAAAAACATAAGGCTTGCATTTCATCAGACATTTCTTTTCTACCTGCTGATAAACGCACGCGCGATTGCGGCATTAAAATTCTAGCGACCGCGATAGTCCTTATAAAAACAATAGGATCTAATACCTCAGTATTATCTAATGGTGTACCTTCAACCTTAACCAACATATTAATTGGCACACTTTCTGGGTGTTTGGGAAGGTTGGCTAATTCAATTAATAAATTTGCTCTGTCATCATCCGATTCCCCCATACCCACGATACCGCCACAACAAACATTAATACCTGAGTCTCTAACACGCGCTAAAGTATCTAATCTGTCCTGGTAAGTTCGGGTAGTAATAACCTCAGAATAATAGTCCTCAGAGGTATCTAAATTATGGTTGTAATAATCCAAACCGCCCTCTTTTAAAGCAGCTGTTTGCTTATCTGTTAGCATACCTAAAGTAACACAGGTTTCCATCCCTAAGGATTTGACCCCTTGCACCATTTCCACCACACGTTCAATATCCTTATCTTTAGGACTTCTCCATGCTGCCCCCATACAAAAACGCGATGCTCCCTGATCTTTTGCCAATTTAGCTGATTTAATAACCTCATCAACAGGCATTAATGCTTCAGGTGTTAAATCAGCATCATATCGTGCACTTTGCGGACAGTAACCACAATCCTCAGAACAAGACCCTGTTTTAATACTTAACAAACTACTAATTTGTACTTCATTAGGATCAAAATTTTCACGCTGGATTGTCTGGGCTTTAAAAAGCAGGTCATTGAAAGGTAAAGCATAGAGTGCTTTTACCTCAGCGAGTTGCCAATCATTTCTAACTGAATTCACAACATTGCTATGTGCATTTGATGCTATTTGGTCTATATTTGGATTTACTGACATTCGATTATTCTCTATTTAAGCGGACACTTGTCAACCTAACAAATTAATTATGGGAAACAACTGGATCAATATTATACAGCATTACCTGTTTCCGCCTACCTGCATCTTATGTGGAAATAAGGGGTTTTCTTCTCAAGACATCTGCCAAGGCTGTTTTAATGATTTAACTAGAAATATTCATTGCTGTTATCGTTGTGCTGAAATATTTAATACTGCCAACAGCACACCACAGTTATGTGGACAGTGTATTAGTAATACCCCGGCCTTTGATGAAACCTATGCACCCTATACCCACCAAGGTATTATTCGTTACCTGATTGCTCATTTAAAATTCAATCGACAATATAAAAACGCCCGATTACTCGGTATGCTACTGGCAAAATATTTAGAGCAAACAGCCGAACTGCCAGAATTAATTATCCCCATCCCGCTACACAAAATACGTTTCCAGCAACGCGGCTTTAATCAAAGCATTGAAATAGCCAAAACCTTATCCAAGCAGCTGAATATTCCACTAGACACAAGCACCTGTATTCGCTATCGAAACACACCCCACCAAATAGACCTACCGGCTAAACAGCGCCATAAAAACATTAAAAATGCCTTTAAAATTATTCATCCAATCAAGGCTCAGCATGTTGCGATATTTGATGATGTTATGACCACTGGCACAACAGTTAATGAACTGGCAAAAATATTAAAAAAATCAGGTGTTAGCAGGGTTGATGTTTGGGTATGTGCAAGAGCATAAGGATTAGCTTTCCCCTTTACCCTTCCTTGTTCAGCCCTATCAAGGGGGCCAGCCAACTTGATTTGTAAGTTTTTGATGTTATCTAAAAGATACTCATTAGACACCCTTATTACAATATAAAAAATTACTTATCGGTAATATTACATTTACATTTACCCTGTTATTTTCTATAATATTACATATCGGTAATATTTTAACCAATAATTATGAGTAAAGAAGAAAAAATACCATACGGGACTACTTCAAATGTTTCTGAAATGGGAAAACTGGTTCGCCTACACCGTAAATCTCAGAAAGTTCGTATTGAAGATTTATCCGATATGGCAATGATAAGCGCTCGATTAATCGGAGAATTCGAACGAGGTAAAGAAACTTGCCAGATAGGTAAAGTATTACAAATTTTAAAGTTCTTAGGATTAGAAATACGCATAGTTCCCCGAGGATCTAAATGATTGAAGACGAGTTGAACGTATGGTACGAAGATCAAATTGTTGGTTATCTGTGGAGAGATCATCAAGGCAATATGTCGTTTAAATATGATGACAGCTGGAATGAATTTCCTTTATCAATCAGCCTGCCATTAGGAAAACTACCTGACAGTTTAATTGCCCATCGATTTTTTGCTAACTTGTTGCCTGAAGGGTCTGCAAGAGACAGACTTTGTATAAGATTTAGATGCCCTGATACTGATTTTGATTTGCTAAGGGAAATTGGCAGCGAATGCGCGGGTGCCATAAGTATTTTACCGATTGAAAAAGAACCCGACCTTAACCAGAGTTATAAAAAACTCGGTAACGAAGTTCTTACTAAAATTATAGAAACTAGAGGTGCGTCATTAAATCTTGAGGATAAACCAAGACTGTCTTTAGCAGGCGCACAAGATAAAATTACAGTACATGTTAAAGATGATGAGATTTACTTTCCTATTAATCAATCACCCTCAACGCATATCCTGAAATTTGAAGTCAGAGACTTTAAAAACGTACCGCTTTATGAAGTCTACACGACTAAATTAGCACGGGCGATTGGACTAAATACTATTGATATAGAGTTAAATTATTTAGGTAATTACAGTTACACAATATCTAAACGATATGATCGAATTTCAGGCGACAGGATAAGCAGAATTCATCAAGAAGACTTTTGTCAGGCATTAGGGTTAAAAGAAAAATATCAGCGTTCAGATAAGCCTAACTTCGCTCAATGCTATCAATTAATCATAGAAAATTCAGCTAACCCTTTGATCGATGCGGAACAACTTATTAAATGGCTCTTTTTTAATGTCATTGTAGGAAATTCAGATGCCCATATCAAAAACATCTCGTTCCTCTATAGAGGTTCGTCACCACGGTTAGCACCTTTCTATGACCTTGTTTGCACCCGAGCTATTGAGCATTTAGACGAATCATTGGCATTAGCTATAGGTAACCAAAGGAACCCCAGTCAGATCACCAAGAAAGATTTGCTAGAGCTATCAGGCCAGTGTAACGTGCGGCCTAGAAAAGTATTCGATATCGTTCATCAGGTGTTAAGCGCTGTTGAGAATAATAAAGATAAGATACGAGGTGAGCTTGAAAAAGACCGTAGTGAAAATCCTTCACTACAACGAATTGACCGAATAATTAAACAACAGGTTAAATTACTTAAACGAATTTAATTTGGCAATAAGTTTAAACCCCTATGATTTTACTGCATATTTCCTGGGTCAACTAACAAGTTGCCCATTATAATGTTATATTCAGATCGCTCTCCTCATTCAGTAATAATTTTTCTGTCACAGGTTTATTGTGGTCGAGTAGTCCCAATAACTCACAAATAATACCGCAAATCTGACTGTGTGAAGTATAAGTATAATCAGGTATGGTAGGGGCCGACCTCTGGGTATATGCTATAGCATAAGAGTTAATTCCAATACTTCCCTTTATCTTTCCTTGTTGAAATAACCGTTAATTGCTGATTATCTATTACAACAGTTATTGCGCCCTGCTCTGCAGTATTCAACCAGTTTTTATTTAAATTAACATACCGACTTATCACCTTTTTATGAGGAAAAGAAAAACGATTTCTATACCCAGCAGGAATCAAAATAACTTGTGGATCAACTGCTTTTAAAAATGGCATTGTCGATGATGTATTACTGCCGTGGTGTGGTGCAATTAATACATCACTTTTTAACGCCGACCCATAGCGTTTAATTAGCCAGCTTTCCGCTTCTTTCTCTATATCGCCCGTTAATAAAATACTTTTATTCTCTGTACTAACCCGCAAAACACATGAATTATTATTTTCACTGTTAAACCCATTTATACTAGGTGAAATAATCTGAAACATCACCTTATCCCAAAGCCATTGTTGCCCTGCTCTGCAAAATTCAGCTTTAGAAGGCTCTAATAATTTTGGAACACTGGATATAATACGCTGTACATTTATTTCCTCAATAATAGCCTGAGCACCACCAATATGATCATTATCACCGTGGCTAATTAGTAAAGTATCTACTTTTTGTATTCTTTTATATTTAAGAAAAGGAATAACAACTGAGCTGCCCATATTAAACTGTGCTGAATATTTTGCACCGGTATCAAACACCAATGCATGATGAGCTGTTTGTATTACTGCTGACAAACCTTGCCCTACATCCAATAAGGTCATCTCAAGTTCAGCGTCTTTTAACGTGTCCTGTTTAGTAAAAAGTAATGGGAGTAATAAAACACCGCCTAGCCATCGAGCAGGTATGCCTTTAGGTGCCAATAAAATAAAAACTCCAAGCAGGGCAAAAAGTATGACGTATAAAGGGTATGAGTCTGTTGTAATTGAGGCAAAAGGTAATTCTGCCATAACTGACAACAGCTTCCCTATGCCACTTAATATTAAGTCGATCAACTGTAAAAATAAGACTGCCAACTGAGTTGATACAAACATCATTAATACAGCAATAAAACATAAGGGCACCACAACTAAACTGACAACAGGGACTACGATAAAGTTAGCGAAAGGGGCAATAATTGAAATTTGCTGAAAATACAAAATTAACAAAGGAGATAGTGCAATAGCGGTTACCAAATGCGTTTTAGTTGCGCCTATCCAGTACCCCGTTTTACCAAGTCGACCAGACAGGCTGTATGCAATAATACTAACCGCTAAAAATGATAGCCAAAAACCAGCTGATAATACGGCTAATGGATCAAATAACAGCACCCCAAGCATGGCTAATGCCAAGGTGTTTTTAATGGCTATATTCCGCTGCACAATGATTGCTGACATAAAAACAAGCAACATAATTAAGGCACGCTGAGTAGGCACTGAAAATCCAGCCAATGCTGCATAAAATATAGCAACCAACAAGGTACTTATTGCAGCAGTTCTTTGTGGTGAATCAACCGATAATTTAATCGCCAATTTTAACACCAGAAAAAATACCAAGCCCGAAATTAAGCCAATATGTAACCCTGATATTGCGAGTAAGTGGACCGTTCCCGTTTTTCTAAAAACCTCCCACTGCCTATCATTTATCTCATGCTTATCACCAATGGTTAGCGCTTTTATTAAGCCAATATTTTCACTATCAGGTAATAAAAAACTAATTTGATCAGAAATTGCTTGCCGTAATACGGTATAACTTTGCCATTTAGATAGTGTTGCTAACAATTTTGGTTTTGGGCTGCTTCTAACATACCCCGTTGCTCCAATATTCTCTGCAAATAACCAACGCTGATAATCAAAGCCTCCAGGATTAAGCCTACCATAAGGTTTTTTTAATTTAACAGTGAATTGCCAGCGCTGCCCTGATTTAATCTCTTGCTTGGGAAAGTACCAGCTCAGTTTAATTTTTTGGGGCAGCTGAAAGGCTGATTTTAAGACTAAAAAATCAAATCTAACACGCCGATCATCTTTATTGGGCAGTCCTATAACCTGCCCTTCAATGGGTATTTTTTGCCCTTCCAAATTAGCGGTTAAACTATCGGCTAAATGAATATGAGCATAGTATATTGCCCATAACAAGCCCATAGTAAAAAACATCAGCCGCCATAAGCGAAAATAGCTAAAACCAATAGCAACAGCCACTAAAGCCACAACCCACTGAATTTCAGGCAGTTCAGAGAACTGTTGGACAGTAACAATACCTGCTACAAAACAGAGAACTGACAAAAACACAATGCGTTAAATTTTAGTCTTCTATATTAAGTATTCGCAAGCGGTTCTTTTTCTGCCGTATTATAGCTATCTACAAAATCCTGCAAACCTTTCTGAACAAGGTTATACGTTGTATCAATATTATTTGCAATATCACCATCCAATACTTTAAGCCCTTTTAATACATCTTTTGCTTCAGAAAATCCTTGGTCTATACCACTACCAATAAGTTTAACAAATGTTTTTACAGCTTCTTTAGTAGACATATCAGTGTTTTGACCTTGGTATTGTGCAAAAAAAGCGGTACTCATTGATACGATCCTATCAGCAGTTGCTTGAGGGCTTACATCAATACCAGAATCAAATGCCGTTGCTATGGCATTGTCTCCAAAATCAGCTTTTAAGACATCATTAATACCTTCAATTGCAGTCTTATAAAGTAAAGCCAAAGGCTCGTTTCCTGCTCCAACACTAACCTCCATACTAGCCTGAAGTACCGCCTTATTATTCTGTTTTTTTATGGCTTCAAGTGTTAGTTCTGACTCTTTTACTTCATTTTTCTGTTTTGTCTCTGCCAAGACCTGTTGCCCCAAAGGTATTCCACTCTCTTTTGAGTAACTTGCTTTGAACTGTTTTACATTCTGGGAAAATGATGCAGTATTGCTAATGTTTTTCATAACAGCCTCTTTTGAATACCTATCAGATAAGTATAGCGGCTAATTTTATAAATCCTTAAGAAAATAACACTAATATAATTAACCTGATAGACTTAAGAGATAATTAACTAACACACCAGCATCATGCCTAAAAAATTAATAAAAAAATATATGCCTGATCCTGACAAACTTAAGCAGCAAAAAAGCTTACAGTTCTTGGGGGATAGATTGCATGAACCTAACTTATGGCACTTAAACCGTCGATCAGTTTCTTTAGCTTTTGCTATTGGCTTATTTGCAGCCTGGATTCCTACTCCCGGACAGATGGCAATAGCCGCTGTTGCTGCCTTTTATTTTAGGGCTAATTTGCCTATTTCAGTTGCACTTGTCTGGGTAACTAACCCACTAACAATGCCCCCCATGTTTTATTTTGCCTATATTGTGGGCTTACAATCTTTAGGGCAATCGCTTCCTGGCGATGATTTTGAATTTAGCCTAGAGAGCCTATTATCTAGCTTAGGGGAGATTGGTGGGCCTTTTCTGTTTGGCTGCTTAATTCTAGGTATTATTTCTTCTATCATAGGCTATTCTGGTATTCGACTTTTTTGGAGATACCATGTAAATAGCCAATGGAATCGTAGAAAAAACCGGTAGCATATACCGTAGAGACAAGGCATGCCTTGTCTCTACAACAACAGGCCATCTTCCATATGTAATACGGTATCCATTCTTTTTGCCAAATCAATATCATGAGTAACCACTAAAAAGCTAACTTGTAGCTCTTGATTTAGCTCCAACATTAATTGATATATTTGCTCTGCGGTTTTACTATCTAAATTACCCGTAGGTTCATCAGCCAACACGCATTTAGGTTTATTAATTAACGCCCTTGCAACGGCTGCTCGCTGCCTTTCACCACCTGATAACTCACCTGGCTTATGTTCTATTCTATGGCCTAAGCCAACTCGAACCAATAAATCTCTAGCCTTTATCCGTGCCTCTTTTACTGACTGCCCAGCGATTAAAAGTGGCATTGCCACGTTTTCCAAAATAGTAAACTCACCGAGCAAATGATGAAACTGGTAAATAAAACCTAAAGAACGGTTTCTTAATTTACTCAGTTTTGATGAACTAATTGTATTAAGATTTTCACCATCTAATATAACATTACCTTTTGTTGGCTTTTCCAAACCGCCCAACAAATGTAATAAAGTACTTTTTCCTGAACCAGAAGCCCCCATAACCGCAACACGTTCACCCGCATTAATTGATAAATTAACACCTTTTAAAACGCTAACATCCAGGTCACCCTGTTGGTAACGCATGGTCAATTGCTGACACTGCAATATGATTGACTCACTCATATCTCAATACCTCAGCAGGATTAACTCTGGAAGCCTGCCAAGCGGGATAAAGCGTAGCAACTAAAGATAATACAAAGGAAACAGTAGCAATCGTATAAACATCCCCCCACTCTAATTTTGAAGGAACATCACTAATATAATAAACATCGGCTGCCATAAAATGAACACCAAAAAAACTTTCAATAGCAGGGATAATGGTTTCAATATTTAAAGCCAGTAATACGCCACAAACAGTCCCTAGCATTGTGCCAATAATTCCAATAATACCGCCTAAAATAATAAAAATCCCCATCACTGACATATTAGATAATCCTTGCGTTTTTAAAATAGCAATATCACCACGCTTGTCAGTCACCACCATGACTAGAGTTGAAACAATATTAAAAGCAGCAACAGCAACAATTAATAATAAGATAATAAACATAACTCGCTTTTCAGTTTTAATAGCCTTAAAAAAATTATTATGTGCTTTAGTCCAGTCACTCACACGGTAATGATTATAAAGTTCATTGGCTAAACCTTGGGCAATTTGGGGGGCATTAAACAAATCGTCAAGCTTTAGCCTCAAGCCATTCACAGCATCACCTAATCGAAATAATTTTTTTGCATCATCAATATGAATAAGTGCCATATTACGGTCATATTCATACATTCCGACTCGAAAAATACCGACCACAGTAAAACGTTTTAACCTGGGTAAAATACCTGCGGGTGTTGAGTTAAGCTGAGAAGTAATAAGCGTTATTTTATCTCCTGGCATCACACCTAAATAATTTGCCAACTCTGCACCTAAAACAATTCCAAATTTACCAGCAACTAAATCAGACAACTTCCCAGCTTTCATATTGTTAGCAATTTCTGATACTTGCGGTTCATATTCAGGAATAATACCGCGTATTAGAGTTCCACTCACACGCCTACCCGCATTAATCATCACCTGCCCTTTTACAAAAGGTGCAATACCTATAACGTGAGGTTTACCGATTATTTCCTTCTCCAATTGCTGCCAATCATAAAGTTTTCCACTTCGTCCAGAAATAGTGGTATGAGAAGTCATACCTAGAATACGGTCACGCAACTCAGATTCAAACCCGTTCATTACTGATAACACGGCAATTAAAGCAGTGACACCCAAGGCTATGCCCAGGACAGAAGTTAAGGTAATAAAAGAAATAAATTGTGTTCTACGTTTAGCCCGCGTATATCGCAAGCCAATAAAAAGCGTTAACGGTTTAAACATAAGATGCTATACCTGCTTTTTACATTGAGCACAGATACCATAAAGATATAAACTATGGTCTGTTAATTCATAGCCTAACTTTTTAGCCACATCAAGTTGATGCTGTTCTATCGTGCTATCGGTAAACTCATCGACTTTCCCACACTTCATACAGACAATATGGTCATGGTGACTTCCTTTGTTTAATTCAAAAATGGAATTACCGCCTTCAAAATGGTGGCGTGTAACCAATCCTGCTGCTTCAAACTGAGTTAAAACTCGATAAACAGTGGCTAAACCAATTTCCTCATTTTCACTTAATAAAATTTTATAGACATTTTCAGCAGTTAAATGACGCTGATCAGTCTGCTTCTCCAAAATTTCTAAAATCTTTACACGAGGCAATGTAACCTTTAAGCCCACACTTCTTAAATCATTAGTTTCCAACAGTTATTCTCCAGATAAACATAATTTTCCAAAACCCTAATCAATAGAACACATTAGAAAAAGCTAATTGTATCTTTTTTTGTTAACTCTCGCAGATACTTTTATAGGATTATCATTAAACATACGGTATGATTTTCCTTATACGTTATTTGATTTAAGAAAAAATGAGAAAAACCATTCACCTCCTAGCACTCTTCACACTCTTGACTTTATCAGCTTGCTCAACAGTAATGAATAACTTACCTGGGGTTTATACCCTGGATATTCAACAAGGCAATATGATTAGCCAAGAGGTTATTGACCAACTTCGTCCCCATATGACCAAGCGACAGGTTTTATATATTATGGGCTCCCCTATGTTAGTTGATGTTTTTCATCACAAACGCTGGGATTACATCTACTCAGAACAGCTAGGAGGTAAAGAAAGAACTCAAAAAAGAGTTTCTTTATTTTTTGTGAATAACAGGTTAAGTAGTATCCAGGGAGATTTAAGACCAAGTACCTTACCCGTCAAAAGAGAATCTAACGAAACTAGCATTGATATTCCCAAACGAAAGTTAGATAAAACCTTATGGGAAAAAATTACTGGTCTTTTTGATTCCAGTAATACTGAAAAGAAACAAGTTAAACAATCATCATTTGATAATACAGATAAATAGACACAGATAGACCACGCAGGTTTACAAAAAACCAGTCAATTACTGAGTTATTCTTGCCGATAACAAGTAATGCATCATGTAGCCTTGATGTAGTAAAACGAATCGAGGCTACATGATGCTTTATAACGTCAATATTAACGTGTAGTTAATATAAAACCATCAATCACGCAACAACTCATTAATACCTGTTTTGCTACGCGTTCTTTCATCAACTTGCTTGATAATAACTGCACAATATAAACTATAAGTACCACATTTAGAAGGTAAGTTACCAGGCACAACAACTGCTCCTGCTGGTACTCGGCCGAATGTAATTTCGCCTGTCATGCGGTTAAAGATTTTAGTGCTTTGGCCAATATAAACCCCCATTGAAATAACGGCACCTTTTTCCACAATCACACCTTCAACGATTTCTGAGCGTGCACCGATAAAGCAGTCATCTTCAATAATGGTTGGCCCTGCTTGTAATGGCTCTAAAACACCACCAATGCCTACCCCACCCGATAAATGTACGTTTTTACCAATTTGTGCACAAGAACCTACTGACGCCCAGGTATCAACCATAGTACCACTGTCAACATAGCCACCTATGTTGACGAAAGAAGGCATTAAAATAGCCCCTGGAGCAATGTACGAACCATGACGGGCTACTGCGTTAGGTACGATACGAACCCCCCCCTTTACAAAATCTTCAGGTGTATGAGTTGAAAATTTAGCTTCTACTTTATCGTAGTAACGCGTGTTTCCACCTTCAATCACTCGGTTTTCATTGATTTTGAAAGACAGTAAAACGGCTTTCTTTAACCACTGGTTAACCACCCATTCACCAGAAGTTTTTTCTGCAACCCGTGCAGTACCAGCATCAAGCATATTGATAGCATCTTCTACAGCTGAACGAATTTCAGCTGAAACAGTTGATGGAGTGATGTCGGCGCGATTTTCAAAAGCGTCGTTAATGATGTTTTCTAAGTTTGACATACGTTTTTAGTCTAATGTGTTAATAAAATGTTTAATACGGTTAGCCGCTTCGATACACTCATCTACAGGAGCAACAAGTGCAATTCTAATATGATTTTTACCTGGGTTAATACCATTAGTATCACGAGATAAATAGCTACCCGGTAAAACAGTAATATTTTGTTGAGCAAATAATTGCTGAGCAAATTCTGTATCAGAAATAGGTGTTTTAAGCCATATATAAAAGCTTCCGGCTGGTTTTCTTATACTACAAATATCGCCTAAAATATCTATAAAGGCAGTAAACTTTTGGCGATATAAAACCCTGTTTTGTTTTACATGCTGTTCATCTTTCCATGCTGCTACACTGGCATATTGAGTAGGTAAAGGAAGGGCACAACCTTGATAGGTTCTATATTCAAAATATTTTTTTAATATTTCAGCATCCCCAGCCACAAAACCAGATCTTAGCCCAGGTGCATTAGAACGTTTGGAAAGACTTTGGAACATAACACAGCGATTAAATGCCGTATTACCCATATTGTAAGCTGATTCTAATAAGCCTTGGGGCGGTGTGTTCTCAGCATCATAAATTTCTGTATAGCACTCATCAGAGGCAATAATAAAATCAAATTTTTCTGCTAATTGAATAAGTTTTCTGTGTTCTTGTTCTGGTATAACCGCACCTGTCGGATTGCCAGGTGAGCAAATAAAAATCAACTGGCAACGTTGCCATATTGCATCGGGAACGGCATCAAAATCAGGTAAATAGCCTGTTTTCTCAGTGGTATTTAAAAAGTAAGGCTCAGCACCTGCTAACAGGGCGCCCCCTTCATAAATTTGATAAAAAGGGTTAGGCATAATAACCAATGCATCTGGCTTTGATGAATCAACCACCACTTGAGCAAAAGAAAATAATGCTTCGCGTGTACCACTCACAGGTAAAACCTGATTCTCAGCACTTATATCCGCTAAAGCAATATTAAAACGCTGACTAACCCAAGCTGCAATAGCCTCCCTCAGCTCAGCAATACCTTTTGTTGCTGGATATTTAGCAATACCATCGGCATGTTCTTTCAGTGCCTTATGAATAAGATCTGGTGTCTCATGTTTTGGCTCACCAATCGACAAAGCAATATGGCTTTTATCTTGTGGTGCTGAAATACCTTGTTTTAGCTTGTTAAGCTTAGCAAAAGGATATGGGTGCAATCGATCTAAATTTGGGTTCATTTATAATTATTTACTACAATGAGGTGTTTTTCCAATGGATTGGGCATGCTGATAATAAGGCATTACCTTAGGAAGATATTCAGAAAGCTCTTTTATGCGAGTGGCATGAGATGGATGGGTTGACATAAATTCAGCGGGTTGCCCACCCTTACTAGCCTGAGCCATTTTTTGCCATAACACAATACTCTGCCTAGGATCAAATCCGGCCTTAGCCATTAACTCCATACCAATAATATCTGCTTCACTTTCTTGCGTTCGACTAAAAGGTAAAATAATACCGTATTGAGCACCAACGCCCAAAGCACTCACTGCTAATTGACCTAAAGCAGAAGTGGGGGCACTAACCGCTGAAACAAGAGACACACCTAAATTTACTGCTGTTTTCTGTGACATGCGCTCATTGCTATGCCTAGCCAGTACATGCCCTACTTCATGCCCAATAACCGCTGCAAGCTGGTCTTGATTATCAACTAATTTAATAAGTCCTGTATGGACTCCAATTTTATTTCCGGGTAAGGCAAAAGCGTTTAAAGTATCATCCTTAAAAACGACAGCCTCCCAGTTACCCCCTGTTTCATAAGTAATCGCTTCGACAATACAGTTAACAAATTTAGTGTATTGTGGGTTTTTACTTATAGGCTTTTGTTTTTTTAAATTATCAAACGCTTGTAACCCCATTTGATTCACTTGTGAATCAGACATATAAATAAACTGCGACCTGCCTGTTGGACTGGTTGCACAAGCTATTAATGAGCAACAAAATAGCGTTATGATAATTTTATTTAACATAAAAACGAAGGCTTAATTTAAAAGGCCATATTTTAACTTATCTTGTCATTTATTTATAATTTATCAGTCGATCTCTTTTATAACCATCGAAACATTCCATTGTTGTACTAAATAATGATCCGTAGGGGCAATCCCTTGTGGTTGTAACGACTCCTTAGCTTACCTTCCATAATGCCAACCTCAAGGGATTAGGGCAACCACAAGGGATTGCCCCTACCGGTTATTTAATGCTTTTTTTCAATTTATAATTCTGTAAATCATCAACAGCTAAATAAAGAGAAGGAATTAAAATCAGCGTTATTAGCGTGGCAAAAACAATACCAAAACCAATGGATATTGCCATAGGAATTAATATTTTTGCCTGACGGGAAGACTCCATAATCATCGGCATTAAGCCAAAAAATGTTGTCATAGTGGTTAAAATAATAGGCCTAAACCTTTGGATGCTTGCCATCTTAATAATACTCGCTGCTGGTTTTTCAGGATGCTCAGCACGTAATTGATTAGCATGATTAATAAGCACCAGAGAATCATTCACTACGATACCTGATAACGCTACAATTCCCAGCAAACTAAGAATACTTAAACCATAGCCCATTAATAAATGACCAAAAATAGCACCGATAATGCCAAAAGGGATACTAACAATCACAATTAAAGGTAAGATGTAACTTTGAAATGGAATGGCTAACATGGCATAAATTGCCAATAAAGCGAACACAAAACTAAGCTTTAGGCTGCCGACACTATCTGCCATATCCGCTTGCCTACCTTGAAAACTATAATGCAAGCCTGGGTATTGTTTAAGCATTTTTGCTAGCGTTGTCGCCTCTAAGTCATTAATAATTTCGCCAGCTTTACTTCTGGGGTTTACTCCCGCTTTTACTTGCACATTTCTTCGCCCATTTCGTCGATTAATTTCGGTATAAGCGCGACCTTTTTTTATTTTGACGACTTCTTTAACAGGAATTTCAGTTTTATTAGCTGTCCAGAGTAAAAAATTATTCATATCCATAGCAGAAGACCGCTCCGATTTGGGTAATCTCACCATAATTTTAAGCTCATTACGGCCACGTTGTTGACGTAATACTTCTGCCCCATAAAAAGCATCCCGTAATTGCCGACCTACTGTAAGTTCATCTAAACCTAGGCTTTTTCCCTCTGCTGTCAAGCTAAAATCATATTGTTGTTTGCCGGGGCTAAAGCCATCATCGACATCTTTTACCATGGGGTAAGCGCGTAAAGCTTCTGCCAATTGTTCACTCGCTTTTTCCAACACCCCCAAATCACGATGATTGAGTTCAATAGTTATTGCTGAACCTGCACCCGGGCCTCCAGCATCTGATTCAAAAAGTAACGTATCTACCCCGGTAATATCGCCTGTTAAAGCGCGCCATTTTTGAGTAAATTGTTCTGTACTCATTATCTTATTGCGTATTTCAGGGTCAGTTAAATACACGCTAATAATGGCTTTATGACTGCCAGACACACCTATATCAGCAAAAACGCCTTGAACTAATTTTTCTGCTTGTCCACTTTGTTTAGCCACTTGATCGGCTGTATGGACTAATTGTTGTACCACGGCTTTAGTTTTTTCTATTGCCGTACCATAAGGCAAAGTAACTGTTACTTTGGCAAAATCAGATTCTGTTTTTGGAAACATGGTCATTCCCATGCGCCCACTTAGAGCATAAGACAAGGTAACTAAAAGTAATGAGAATGCAGCGACCATCGTTAGATAACGGTGATTAAGTATGCGTTCTAAAAAGTTACCATAACTATGATTAACCCAATATCTAAAAGCATGACTAAAACGCTGTTGCCGGGTATGAATCCATGCTTGTATGCCTTTATGTTTTATTGGCCCTAGGTGGGCCAAATGATTAGGTAATATAAATAAGCTTTCTGCCAACGAAATCAAAAATACGGTGATAACAACGGCTGGAATCATAGAAAATATCTTGCCCATGACCCCTGGCATAAAAAATAGTGGCATAAAGGTGGCAATATTAGTCAAGATACTAAAAGTAACCGGCATAGCCATTTCTTGTGCGCCTTTAATAGCAGCCTGTACAGGAGGCAACCCCTCTTGCCGGTAATGATAAATATTTTCACCAATAATAATGGCATCATCAACCACAATACCCAAGGCAATAATAAAGGCAAATAAGGAAATCATATTTAACGTTACGCCTAATGAGGGCAAAATTAAAAATGAACCTAAAAACGCAATAGGAATCCCCATCATTACCCAGAAGGCTAGCCGTAATTCTAAAAACAATGCTAAGGTGATAAAGACTAGCACCAGGCCCATCGCACTATTTCGTAGTAATAAATCTATCCGTTGTTCATAACTTTTAGAACTATCCTGTAGTATTTCTGCTTTTATGCCTTGAGGAAGTTGTGGGTTAATTTGCTGAATATATTGTTTTACCGCTTTTGAAATTTGAATCGGTGTTTGCTCCCCTACGCTATAAACTTGTATTAACACCGCCGGTTTATCATTATAAGTTGCCGAATAATCATTATC
Organism: uncultured Methylomarinum sp.; assembly: GCA_964472945.1. GTDB lineage: Bacteria > Pseudomonadota > Gammaproteobacteria > Methylococcales > Methylomonadaceae > QPIN01. The sequence continues at coordinate 18,794 of CAYYNM010000006.1, forward strand.
TTCATAGCCATCGGTAATGCTGGCTATTTCTCCCAATAAAACTTGCGAGCCATCTGCTGTGGTGATAATAGGAATATTGGCAAAATCTTGGCCAAAATCCTTACGTGTTTTCATCCGAATCAGAATTTCACCCGCTTCAGTTTTAATACTACCACCTGGTAATTCAACACTGGATTTAGCGATACGTTGAGCAATATCTGAAATGGTTAAACCATAACGACGCAAGTTTGCCTGACTTACTTCGATGCTTATTTCTAGTGGTCTAACACCTTTCAGTTCAACCTGAGTAATCTGCTTATCTTGCAGTAAGCGCTGCCGAAATTGTTCCGCCATTTCATGCAAGTTTCGTTCACTGGTATCGCCATATAGCGCTAATGTTAGCCCCCGTCGTCGAATAGTCAGTACTTTTATCTGCGGTTCTTCTGCATCTTCAGGAAAGGTGGTGATACGATCAACTTGTTGCTGTAAATCTTGTGCAAGCACTTGTGTATCCACGCCATTCATCGCTTCTACAGTAACACTCGCTGTATTTTCCACGGCTAAAGAACGCACCTCATCAATACCATCCACACTACTAATAGCATCTTCAATAGCTAAAATAATACCTGTTTCAATCTCTTCTGGACTAGCACCTGGATAAGCAACACTAATTCTGACCGCATCAACCTGAAATTGAGGAAAAACTTCCTGCTTCATATTCTGTAAAAATAAATAGCCACCTAAAATAAAAGCAAGCATAATCAAATTAGCAGATACTGCATTATTAATCATCCAGCTAATAGGGCCTTTAATAGTAAAAGAGCTTGAAACTTGCATAAATTTATTGTTTAGGGTGGGATTTATTTAGTACAGGCAGGTATGCCAAATTACAATTGCAGAAAATAAAACGAACTCCGTTTTATGGGTTTAGAAAACGCTTATCAACAACACGAATTGTCATCCCCTCCACAGGAGTCGATAGATTACTGGTAATAACCCGGGCATTGTTTGGTAACTGCTGTTGCTCAAGATAAATCATACCCTGTTCAGCCCAAACAGGACTGACTTCCTGAATTTTTAAAACCTGTTGTTGATCAATCAGCCAAATATAGCGTCCATCATGCAAGGTACTTTCGGGTAAAGCAACAACCTTATGTAAGGTTTTCCCTGTAATGGCGACTCTAACAAAAGTACCTAATACCATAGGTGGAGCATTTTTGTTTTCAGTCTTTTGGCTTAATGGATCCATCACTTCGACTATGATTTTAGCCATCCTGCCCGAAGCTTCAACTTCTGCTTTTAACCGTTTAACAGTTCCCTTCCGAAATATACCTTTTCCCCAGGCACTGTCATAAGTTATTTTTGCTGTCGAAGGAGTTTGCTGACTAATCCCGGGAATTGATAACCATTTTAGTTTATCCATCGAAACAGAAGTATCAACCCAGAAACTGCGTGTACCCGCCAGTTTAGCGAGGGGGGTTCCGGTTGAAAAGGTGGAAATCCAGGATCCAATATTAGCATTTCGTTGTAGAATAATGGCATCAAAAGGGGAGCGTGTTAAGGTTCGCTTTAAATCTAATTTTGCCTGTTGTAGTATCGCTTTGGCTGCTTGTACTTTACTTGCAGCCGCTTTTAAATGTGGCTTACGTAATACCAGTTCCAATTCCTGCGGTGTTAGTTTTGCACCTAATAATTTAAATTCACGTTTGGCTATCGCTTGTTGGCCTTGTTCTAACTTTAAATTAAATTCAGCTTGTGCCAGATCACTTTTTTTCTGCTGTATTACCAATTTAAAATCAGTGGGGTCTAACTGCACAATTTTCTCACCTTTTTTAAGTAAGCCACCCTCGATAAAATTATCCCCTAATGAAGTGACCATACCGCTAATGCGAGAAGTTAAATTTACGCTTTGTGACGGAATTACATTTCCCATGGCATAAATGGTGGTGGGGTGATCTATTATTTTTACAGGGATAACAGTAACCTGTGGAAGAACCTGTTTCGCTATAATTTTGGGGGCTCTAGGCCGGTTAGTCAGCCAATAAGCAGATAAGCTTCCTGCTACACAAATAATAATCAATGCAATAACCAGCTGAAGTCGATTTTTTTGAACTATTTTTGGCAAGTGTTCAGGCATTATGAGTTTTCTTTAATTAAGTTTTGAGGTGTATATTGAACAGGGACTTGCAATGGCCAACCTCCTGCCAAGGCTTTATAAAGATTAATCCGAAAATCAATTAACTCGCGTTCAGCACGAATACGCGAACGCTCTAATGCCTGTACACTAAGACGAGCGGTCAAAACGCGTAAAAAATCCAGCCCGCCATACTGATAACGTAATTGCAGTTGCTCATTCGCTTCTCTGGATAAAATTAATTGTTGTTCCACTTTATCCAAAAAAAGCCATTGCTGCTGTTCTTGAATCAACGCGGTTTCAACTTCTTGAATAGAGCTAACAATAGCCTCTGCATATTGATTAACGGATTCAGAAAAAACAGCTTTATTCCGTTCCACTTCAGCAACACGTCGATGACCATCAATAAGCGGCAACACCAGATTACCCGCCAAGGTTGCCAACCAGTTATTAAATAGGCTTTGTAAATCAGCCGTATTGCTATTAATACTGGCTGATAGGCTTATTTTAGGAAAGCGGTCTGCAATAGCCGCAGCAATACGTTGGTCTGCGGCCTGAACTTTTAAATAAGCTCTACGAATATCAGGCCTGCGTTGTATTAACTCACTACTCAAACCCTTTTTTGGTTTGGCTGGAAGTACCGGAAAATTCATTTTTTCAGGTAATACCAAGCTGTTTGCCGGTTTTCCCACCAGGGTTGCCAATTGATACTCAAAACTTTTAATATTGGCAAGCACGGTTGTTTTATCTGCAAAAGTCGATTGCAATAATTGTTTTTGCTGTAATACATCGGCTGCTCTAGCCTGTCCAAGCTTAAAACGAGTCATTAATATATTAACGTTATCTTGATTAATTTTAATTTGCCTATCCAGTAAGGCTGCTTGCAAACGCTGGTCTATTAATTTATACCAGGTACTTGCCAGTTCAGCCGTTAATGAAATAGCTACGCTTTGCATATCTTCTTGAGCTGCTTTTTGATCCAGTTTTGCCGCATTCATGCCTGAACGAATCCGGCCCCACAAATCCAGTTCATAACTGGCGGCAAATCCAGCAGAAAATTGATCTAAAGTTGTTTGCCCTGAATTACCCTTAGATATATTGCGAGTAGCCGCAAAAGAGCCATTAATCTGAGGGACTAATTCAGCACCTGCTTTCTTTGCAATCGCTCTAGCTTGAGCCAAACGATCATAAGCCGCACGCAAATTAAAATTTTGTTTAAGAGCCTGATCAATTAAGTTATTTAATACAGGATCATTAAATGCTAACCACCATTTCTCAACAACAGGTACTGAACCTGTTGTTGAGAGCGGTTCACCCAGCGATACCGGGCTATTAAAATTATTAATAGGGGTAGAGCAAGCTGAAAGCAAACAAATAAAGCTCGCTGCAAACATGCTTTTAGAGATTCTCATGGCTTAACTTTTTTGTTTATGAATAGCTTCAAAGTTTGTTTTGGATTTGATATTTTAGATAGTGTAAAAGAGAAAGGGTTTTTAAATACTGTGTAGGGCGGACTTTAGTCCGCTATAGAAACAGTTTATGTTGATTATTGCGGACTGAAGTCCGCTCTACAAGTCATAAGCTGTCATTTATAAAATCCATGTATTTATATTGCTGTTAGCCATGTTTCATAATCCGCGCTTTATCACGTTGCCAATCTCTATCTTTGGATACGGCACGTTTATCATGTAATTTTTTACCTTTAGCTAAACCTATTTTAAGTTTTGCACGTCCTTTTATCCAATACATAGAAAGAGGGACAATGGTATAACCTTTACGTTCAACGCCACCAATTAATTTATCCAATTCATAAGCGTGTAATAATAATTTCTTACGCCTAACCCTATCAGGAACAATATGAGTCGATGCTGACAGTAATGGCGATATATGAGCCCCTAATAACCATGCTTCACCCTTGTGAATAATAATATGGCTTTCTTTCAGTTGTACGCGACCCTCACGCAGGCTTTTTACTTCCCAGCCTTCTAGCACCAAACCTGCTTCAAATGTGTCTTCAATAAAAAACTCATGAGATGCCTGTTTATTTAAGGCGATTGTGTTGTCTTGACGTTTGTTCTTTTTAGATTTTTTACCAGCCATAGCGATGAGGGTGTTTTAAACGAAATATTTTGGTATTTTACTTGATTAGTAGATAATGAACGTAACTATTTAGTTTTTTAGGACACTTGATAAGAAAATGGCAAATACAAAATCGATACACGGAGAATGGTCATCACGATTCGCTTATATTTTGGCTGCGACAGGTTCGGCCGTTGGTTTAGGTAATATTTGGAAATTTCCTTATATTACAGGTGAAAATGGAGGAGGTGCTTTTGTTTTAGTGTATTTAGCGTGTGTACTGGCCATTGGTATCCCTATTATGATTGCCGAAACCATGATGGGCCGCCGCGGAAGGCAAAGCCCAATCAACACATTAACAAGCTTATCAACTGAGGCAGGGGCTAATAAAAACTGGCATTACTTAGGTTGGATGGGAGTAATTGCTGGCGTGCTTATTCTGTCTTATTACAGTGTGATTGCAGGTTGGGCCAGTGCTTATGTGTTTAAAGCTATTTTTGGTGGGTTTTCTGCTGATGCAATGGAAGTTAAGGCTACTTTTGATAACTTTATTGCCAGCCCAATGCAACTCGTTTTTTGGCATACCGTGTTTATGATCGCTACCATGAGTGTCGTCAGGAAAGGTGTTAAAAGTGGGCTTGAAAAAGCTGTTCAATTATTAATGCCTGCTTTATTAGCTTTATTGTTGTTATTAGTGGCTTATGCCATGACAACGGGCGAATCGTACTTTAAAGGGCTATCCTTTCTTTTTAGTCCAGATTTTAGTGAAATTGATAGTGATGCCATATTAACAGCTATGGGCCATGCTTTTTTTACCTTAGGTTTAGGCATGGGAGCCATTATGGTTTATGGTTCTTATTTACCGAGTGGTATTTCAATCGCCAAAACCACTTTATATATCGCTGGTGCCGATACTGTTGTTGCCTTACTTGCTGGTATAGCCATTTTTCCACTGGTTTTTGCTAATGGCTTAGAGCCAGCTTCTGGCCCCGGATTAATCTTTCAAACATTGCCTATTGCCTTTGGCAATATGACAGGGGGGTGGCTGTTTGGCATCTTGTTTTTTGTATTATTAGTCTTTGCCGCATTAACCTCCTCAATTTCTTTAATTGAACCTATCGTTGCCTGGTTAGTAGAAAATAAAGGCTACACTAGAGATAAAGCCAGTGTAGTCAGTGGTTCTATAACATGGGCATTAGGTGTTACGGTCGCCTTATCCTTTAATGCCTGGTCTGAGTTTACCATTTTAGGTAAAACTATTTTTAATGCTTTAGACTATTTAACAGCTAACTTAATGCTACCTATTGGTGGGTTTTGTATCGCTGTATTTTCTGCCTGGGTTATGCATGATAAAGATGTACGAGATGAGTTAGATATACCAGAGCCACAATATGTAGTTTGGAAATACCTCATTAGCTATGTTGCGCCAGCCGCTGTTTTCTTGGTCTTTTTACATGTTCTTGGAATATTTTAATGCCTACTGTACAAAAAAGTGCTTTGGTTAAATACTCTGCCAATCAAATGTTCGCAATAGTTGATGATATCGAATCTTACCCGGAGTTTCTGCCTTGGTGTAGTGGGAGTAAAATCCTAAAAAGAGAAGGTAATATTGTCGAGGCAGAATTACTAATTTCCAAAGCAGGCTTTAATAAATCATTTGCCACCCGAAATACAGCGGATGGGCATGGTAAATTGTTTATGACTTTATTGGATGGCCCTTTTTCTTCATTAGATGGAGTTTGGGAGTTTATGCCATTGCGAGAAGATGCCAGTAAAATATCACTTGATTTAGAATTTGAAATGCATGGAAAATTTGCCAGCCTGGCGTTCGGAGCTGTTTTTAATCAAATCTGTAATACCATGGTAAAATCTTTTACTGACCGAGCCAGGCAAATTTATGGATAAGGTGGAAGTAGCTTATGCAAGCCCAGATAAACAGGAGCTTATTACTGTTGCACTGACAAAAGAAGATACTATTCAACAGCTAATCAATAAATCTGGGATTTTAGATGAATTTCCTGAAATTAATTTACTAAAAATGCCTGTAGGAATATTTGGAAAAGTTTGTAAACTTAATATGCATGCAAAAGCGAGTGATAGAATAGAAATTTACCGACCTTTGCAGCAAAACCCTATGGATGCAAGAAGAAATAGAGCTATTAAGGATAAACAGGTTGATATGATGTAAAAGCTGGGTTTCGTTGCTCACTCTACCCAGCCTACAAAATAATAATCTCTTAAGTCAATGGCAATGACGCTCCTGCGTGGGAACGAGAAAGATAAACCTATTTAAAATATACGGTAGTGGGTTAAATCTGTAGCTGTAACAAATACTTTCTCATTAATAACAGTCTTTTGGGGCGCAGGTTTTAACCTGCATTCTTTAGTGCAAGAGCAGGCTAAAGCCAGCGCTCCCAAAACTACGCAAAATGAAAATAGTTTATTAAAGCTACAAATTTAACCCACTAAAGTGGAATCTGAATAATAATACAAGTACCTGAGGTTTTTTCTGCTGAAGAAATAGTATAGAGTCCCTGTAACGCATTGACTCGCTCTTCCATCGCTAATAAACCCACCCCTTCTTTTGATGTAGCATGTACAGTTACCCCAATTCCATCATCAGTGATAGTAAGTTGTACTCTATTTTTAGCTTGATTCAATTCTAACGTTATTTCCACATGGCTAGCATGAGCATATTTCGAAATATTTGTTAAACCCTCTTGAACGGCTCTATACAAAGTAACCGTAACATTTTCATCCAAAACGTTACTGTCTTCCATAAAACTTGTTTTAACAGTAATCTTTTTATTATGTTTCAACCAATCACTAACCAGCTCATTCAGAGCAGGAATCAAGCCTAAGTGATCTAAGGTTTCAGGCCTTATTCGCTGGATAGTCGAACGTAGATTTCGAATCATTTTCCTTGATAAGTTATCGATTGAATCAATCATTTTCTTAGCAGGGCTATTATCTTCTGAGTTCAGCAATGTTTGTAAATAAGCCACATCCATTCTTATTGCCGTCACAATTTGTCCTAACTCATCATGTAACTCATGTGCTAAATAATGTCGTTCTTGCTCTTGTACCTGAATAGTTTTAATCGCCAAATTTCTATTTTTTTCAAGCAACTCAGTATTTTCAGCGAGTAATTGTACAGTCTTACTCAAATTCCACTTATTTTCCATTTCAATATCATGTCTGTATTGAACAAGATGGAAAACTTTTGCAATTATTTTAAATAAAACAATATCCTCATCTCTCCAGGGCCTTTTTTGTTTAACTCGATCAAACCCAAAATACCCCGTCAGTTGTTCTCTGTCATAAATAGGAACAAACAAAATAGACTGAATAGATTGACGCTGCATTTCCAAATATTCATTGCTCGCTTCACTGGGTAAATCATCGACATCATCAATACGAACCACTTTTTTGCTAAGTAGTTGTTTCATCAGCCATGGATATAAATCCACTGCTATTTCTTGCATTAATTCAATTTTCGGTTTAACACCTTCAGCACACCATTCATGAGTATTTGACATAAAAGATAAATCATCAGAAAGACTAAATAAATAACATCTATCAACCGCTAATTCATTACCCAATAATTGCAAGCAGTTATCTATTGTCATATTGATAGCTGAAAATCCAGACTCCAGTATAGTAATGGCTATTTCAGAAACAATATTTTCAATTTTAATACGTCGAACAAAGGCAGCTTGAGTATTTTTATATTCGGTCATATCACTAAAGTGAGAGACATAATATTCAACTTTATTCTGCTTATCTAAAACACTACTTATATTGGTCCAGGTGACGAATAGATCATTATTTTTTTTACGATCAATTATTTCTCCTGCCCACAAGCCTTTGTCGTTAATAGACCGCCAGAAATGAGAATAAAATTCTTTCCCGTGCTCACCACTTTGTAATAGCTTAGGGGTTTTACCAATAACCTCTAGTTCTTGATAACCAGTAATTAGGCAAAATGCTTTATTTACTTTAATAATATGTTTTTCAGCATCTGTTATTAAAATAGCTTCATTGGAATCAAATGCTGTCGCATTGAGTTGCGCTTCTTTTAGTAATTGCTCATTAAGTCTAACTTCTTTAGTAAGCCGACCAGTAATAGATACCAGCCTGCTTCCTATAATGCCTATAATTATAAACAAAGATAAAATAACAAACCCTAATAATGATATAGAGTTCATCAATTCTGCAATGATTTGCCTTTCTTTTATTTCACTTGTTTGCCGGTATTCATTTACGGCTTGTTTTAAAGATAAAATACCCCTTATTAAAGTAGTGATGTTTTTATTTGTAAGACTATCTGTTGCAATCTTTTTTGAAATAAAGTGTGATGAAAAAACGGCTGTATAATGCTTATTGCTCTGAAATTCATCAAGGATAAGTTTTATTTCCTGTAAAGTATCTTTTTCGTTTGCAGATAATGGTAGAGCCGTATATTGCTTTAATAGCACTTTAGCCGTTGAAATACTGTTAAGGTATTGCTGATTATTGTGTGAGTTTAATAAATATTGTTCAAACTGATTAGCAAACTCCCCCCCTTCAAATAATACCTCAAGCTTATATAATAAGTTTCCTTTCACTCCAACATTATTAATCCTATTTTTCTGGTTATTTTGTAGCTTGTCATAATCTACTTTTATCTGATTTAAAATGAAAAAAATAAGAAAAAATGTTAACAGGATAATAATTAACAAATAGTTGTAATATTTCAAAAAAAAATACTTATTTAAAAAAGGTTTCAAGGTTTGGTCACTAATTTGTAGAAAATTTTAGATAATACTCATCACCCTATAAGTCCTCGCAGTAGAGACAAGGCATGCCTTGTCTCTACTGCGAATACTTTCGGGACGATTAAATAGAATAGCTGCTTATTATTTAGATAATATGACAGCTTACCCCGTCAATCTGCACTAAATTATTTTGTATCGCTAACCGTACTAAATCAGCCGTATTTTTAAGCTTTAACTTTTGCTTTATTTGCGCAATATAGTTAGCCACTGTTTTTTCAGCCAAGAACACCTCTGTCGCAATTTCCAAATTACTTTTCCCATTAGCCATTAAACAAAATATAGTAAACTCTCGCTCAGACAAGACTGAAATAGGATTTTTTTCTGACTCCAATCGTGAATAAACCATAGTCTGAGCAAGTGCAGATGAAATATATGATTTATTTTTAACCGCCATTTTTATGGCCGTTGTAATATCTGTTAAATTGTTACTTTTTGCAACATAAGCAGATGCGCCTGCCTGTAATACTCGCTCAACCAGCTGGATATTCTCATGAATAGAAAAGATAACAATTTTAGCATTAGGCGCACGTTTCATTATAAACTGCACACCATCAATACCAGTACTTCCTGGCATAGAAAGATCCATTACCAGAACATCTGGTTTTTGTTTACTGTATATTTTCCATGCTGAACTCACATCATTTGCAAAGCCAACAACTTCAATATCATTAACTTTCAGTACTCGCTCAAGCCCTTCACGAACAATAGCGTGGTCATCAGCCAATACGACTCGAATTGTCAAAATAAATACCCTTAAATTAATTATTGTTTAGCTTTCTATATAACATCTATTTTATAACAAAATATCTTTACTGTGTTAAATCAAGGAAATTCTCCCAAAAAAACAAGGGGTTTAACCTTAGATTATCACTAGTCGGTAATAACCTACATAAAAAAGGAAAGGCGCTCTACCTGTTTCAAGGCTTGTCGTCTATTGTTTACTCTAACTGTTATTTATATAGCTATTTATGCCTTATACCATTTATTTTCTAAATCAACAATGCTTTAGAAATGAGCAGAAATAAATTGCGCTATTTGTCTGAAAGTGAGACTTCTGTCAAGCGAGGCTAAAGTATATTCCGTACATGTTCCTTAAGGAACGTCCACGAAATAACTTGAGCAACTAACTTGTACTAAAGCAATTAAGAATCGCTAAAGCTTTTCTAATCTTTTTGTCCGTCTTCCTCGTTATATAAATAGTTGCGAACTTGCTATGCGCTTATTTATACGCCTCGACAACTGCTCCTGCGTTGTTCTACCTACACACATCCCTGTGTTAGTTGAATACGAACAAAAATCCTGCGTCAGTTGCTCAAGTTATTCTGTGCGCATTCCTAAGTCAGAATAAAAAAGGGAGAAGGAAAATGTTTAATATATATTCCATAAAATTAAAGCTAAGTTTAATTTTATTAATTACTGCACTCATTACTCCAATAGGGTTGCTTGCTTATGTTTTCTTAGTCAAAAACCAAGCTCAGCAAACACAACAGCAACTTATTATAAAAAAGAAACAACAAGAAAAAGTATTCTTTTTTAAAAATAGCCTAGCCAACGCTTATTCAGATATTCTGTATGTAAGTCGCCTAATTAATCATAAATTATCAAACCAACTTAAAAATGATGGCCTTATTTTTGATACTCAATTAAGCAATGAAATCAACTTTACCTTTAAAAGTTTTTTGCAAGTTAACCCACTGTATCAACAAATACGGCTAATTGATAATAGTGGACAGGAACGTGTTAGATTTAATCGGCGACATAACCAAGTAGTTAGTACAAAAACAAATAAACTGCAAAATAAATCAGAGCAGAGTTATGTTAAAAAAAGCTTAAATTTACAGCCTGGGGAAATTTATATATCTGAACTAAACCTTAACCAAGAAAATGGCATTATTGAAAGACCTTATAACCCCACCTTACGTATTGCAACCAAGCTGGATAATACTGCTAACGGATTTAAAGGTCTTATCATTATTAATATTTCAGCGCAAAAAATTATTGATGAAATAACTAAAAATCTAAAAGGAAATACTTACCTTATTAACCAGAAAGGACAATATATTGTTTACCCTGATAGCGAAGCCCCATTAGCTTATCCGCACAACTTTAATACCGATTTTCCAGAACTTAAAGGTTGGCAACAATCCAAATCTTTACAAAAAAATAATTTCACTGCCTTTAAAACCAACAAGCAATACTTCTATTTTTATCCCATTGATAGTGGAAGCCAATTCCATAGACAATGGTTTTTAATAACATCAGAGCCTATTTTAACTATTTGGAATCAGATTCAACAACAAACAGTGCTGATAACAACGACACTGATAGCTATTTTACTTTCTATATTGTTAGCCAATTATATTTCAAGGTATTGGTTTATAAATCCTATTCGCTATATGAGGAAAGTGACTCAAGGTATTGTTGAAGAAAGGCCTATAAAGTTTATTAACAACTTTCACCAAAAAGATGAACTTGGCTCTCTTTGTAAAAAGTTACATCAACTGGCTAAAATAATTTCAACTAAAGAAGAAAAAAATAAATTAATCATTCAATCTTTAAATAACGAAATATCTCGTAGGGAAAGTATCGAGCTGGATTTAAGTTTGTACAAAGCGTTATTTGAATATTCGTCTGAAGCAATGATGATAACCGATGACCATGAAATTATTACCCATATTAACCCAGCATATACCCAGATAACCGGTTATTGCAAGCAAGAAGTTATAGGAAAAACACCAAAAATAATCAGCTCGAAAAAGCAAAGTGCTGAATTTTATAAGGATTTATGGCAAAAACTTAACACCCAAGGTTCGTGGCAAGGCGAGTTATTCAACCGTAAAAAGAATGGAGATATTTTTCCTGTTTATCAATGTATTAACTCAATCAAAATAAATGCTAAAACCTCTCTCTATATTTCTGTATTTTCCGATATTTCCGAACACAAAGAATATGAGGAAACACTAAAACAACATGCTTATTACGACCCTTTAACCAACTTACCTAACCGAAATTTGTTACAAGATAGGTTGAGCCAAACTATTGCCAAGATGCATCGTAACCAACAATTTGCTGCCTTATTATTTTTAGATCTGGATAATTTTAAAAAAATTAATGACTCTCTCGGACATGATTTTGGAGATATGTTATTAAAAAAAGTAGCGACTAGGCTATGCAAAAATTTTAGAGAAATTGATTCTATCTCACGCTTTGGTGGCGATGAATTCGTTATATTAATTAATGAGTTATCAAGTGATGCTAAAACATCAGAAAACCTTGTTAAAAACTTGCTCAACAAGTTATTACAGCTATTATCAAAACCTTATTTTATTTTAGGACATGAGTTATTTGTCTCTGCAAGTATAGGTATAACCCTTTTTCCTACGGCTGAAAATGATCAAGCTGAAGATATTATAAAAATGGCAGATATTGCTATGTATGCAGCTAAAACCCAAGAAAAAGGGTCGTTTCAGTTTTATACGCCTGAAATGCAAGAAAAAGCACATCAACGCTTATATATTGAAAATGGGTTAAGAGAAGCGATTAAACATAATCAATTAGTTTTATTTTTCCAGTGCCAATATAACAATGATAAAGAATTATTGGGAATGGAGGCATTAGTACGCTGGCAACACCCAGAACAAGGCCTGATATATCCCAATGATTTTATACCGATTGCTGAAGAATCTGGATTGATTATCAGTATGGGCGAGATAATTATTAAACAAGCCTGCTTACAGATAAAACAATGGGAAAGTAAAGGACATAGCATTCCTCATATCGCTGTTAATGTGAGCCCCAGGCAATTTGCAGAAAAGGATTTTGTCGATAAAGTTTGTACTATTTGCAAGGAAGCTAACATTCCCCATAAGCAGCTAATGCTTGAACTAACCGAAGCAACAATTATTCATGATATTGAAATTACGATAAAAAAAATGAGTCAGTTGCAACAATTAGGGTATCGAATATCTATTGATGATTTTGGTACTGGCTATTCCTCTTTGGCCTATTTGAATAAATTACCCATTAATCAATTGAAAATTGATAAATCCTTTATTGATGACATTAGTTTAGAAAATAAACAGGTAGTTATTGTCGATACCATTATCGCAATGGCTCAGCATTTAAACTTAAACCTTATTGCCGAGGGTGTAGAAAGCCAATATCAAGTTGATTATTTAGTTCAACAGGGTTGTTTAGGTTTTCAAGGCTATTATTTCAGCAAACCCATTCCCGCTGAAGAAGTACTTAGTAATCACCTGGAAAAATAGCACTAAATATGGTAGTGGGTCGAATCTGTTGATAAAGCCATTTTAAAAACATATCCATTATTGGTGGCGCAGGCTTTAGCCTGCTCTTGCTATGAAGAATGCAGGTTAAAGCCTGCGCCCCGAAAGACTTGTTACTAATAAGGATACCTTTATTAAAACTACAAATTGAACCTACCACCCTAAATACAAATTATTTGTAGAGCGGACTTTAGTCGGCAATAACTTATAAATATTGTTTCTATAGCAGACTGAAGTCCACTCTACAATTTTATAAACTACAGCTATATTTTTTTACTTACTTATTAAAAATTTTATGACTATTAAAAATAAACTCACTATTGTATTACCTTGCTTACTTTAGTTGCCACTATGAGTGCTTGTATTAGTTTAGGTTGGCTAGCAACTCAATCATCAACCGAAGCATTACAAACTGAAGCAACTAAACAACTGGTTATAGCAAGAGAAACCAGTAAAAGCCGTATTGAACAATATGTTCAACAACTTAATAATCAAATTCTTAGTTTTGCCAATAATCGAATGATTATTAATGCAATGCAAGAGTTTAGTGACTCAACAAAAAATTTAGTTGCCGATTCTTCAGCAGCTGAAATACAAAATATGCGAACTCAGTTAAGTCAATATTACAAGCAAGATTTTTCTAAGGAATATCAAAAACTGAATAATAATCAAAATATACATACTGATAAGCTACTTAATAAACTTGATGACTTTGCCGTTAAATTACAATACCTTTATATTCAGAAAAATTCCAATGCATTGGGGAATAAATATCAGCTTGCTGATGCTAAAGATGGGAGTGATTATTCAAAAACACATGCCAAATTTCACCCACATATTAAAGATTATTTAGAAAGATTTGCTTTCTCTGATATTTTTCTTGTTGAGCCTTTATCAGGCCGGGTTATTTATTCCGTTTACAAGGAAATTGATTATGCAACTTCACTTAAACAAGGCGCTTTTGCGAATACCGGTTTAGCTAACACTTTTCAGCGAGCCAACCAACTGACCAATAGAGAAACGGTAGTAGAAGACTTTTCTTCTTACTTGCCTTCTTATGGAGCACCGGCCTCATTTATTGCAACCCCCATTTTTGATCACGGCAAAAAAATAGGTATTTTAATTTTTCAGATGCCAATTAATGAAATTAATAAAATAATGACTTTCAATAAACAATGGAAGTCATCAGGAATGGGAGATTCTGGCGAAACTTTTCTGGTTGGGTCAGATTTTAAAGCCCGTAGTATTAGTCGTTTTTTAGTGGAAGATAAAGAAGAGTATATCTCTGCACTTAAGAAATCCGGAATTACAACAGATATTATTAATAATATTTCAGCTAAAAATACTAATATTGGTCTTCAAACTATACAAACTAAAGGGGTTAAACTAGCTCTTTCAGGACAAACAGGCGTTGCTACTTTATCTGATTATAGGGGAGTTACTGTTTTATCCGCTTATGCCCCCGTTAATATAAAAGGCGTTCATTGGGCTGTTTTAGCAGAAATAGATCAATCAGAAGCCTATGCTCCTGCCATAACAATGGAACAAAGTATTATCTGGACAGCAAGCAGTATTATTGTCTTTATGGCGATAATCGCATTAGTTGCCGGATTTTCTTTTTCTACTTTAATTTCAAGGCCTATCAACCAGTTTGGTAACTCTATAGAAGAAATATTAGCCCATGGAAAAATAAATCTAACCACCCGGCTTGATGAAAACAGTCAAGATGAGTTTGCTGAATTAGCATCGCATATAAATCATTTACTTGAAAAAAATCAGCAAACTGTTCAAACCGTTATATCCGCAAGCAAACAACTGGACATTGCATCCGAAAAAGTATCAGCTGTTTCATTACAGACCAAACAGACTGTAGATGAGCAACACCAAAGAACTGAAGAAATTGCTACTGCAATGAATGAAATGACCGCTACCGTTCAAGAAGTGGCCAATCATGCAACCAACACTGCTGATAGAACACAACAAGGACATAATGAAGCCAAAGCAGGAAATCAAATTATATCCCTAACGATAGAATCCATAAATCAACTATCTAACAACATTCAATCTGCCGAACACGTAGTAAAAGATCTTGAACAGGATAGTCAAGCAATAGGCTCTGTGCTTGACGTTATTCAAGGTATAGCAGAACAAACCAACTTGTTAGCACTTAATGCCGCCATTGAAGCGGCTAGAGCAGGTGAACAGGGCCGAGGATTTGCAGTAGTTGCGGATGAAGTAAGGACATTAGCTAGTAAAACCCAGGAATCCACCTCACAAATTCACGCTATGATAGAAAAACTGCAAAGAGGGACATCAAAAAGTGCTTTGGCCATGGATGAAAGTAGTTCTTATGCAAACAAAACTGCCTTGGAAGCAGTAGATGGTCAAACGGCAATGGAAAATATCGTAAATTCCATCACTGAAATTAGTGAAATGACCACACATATTGCAAGTGCGACAGAAGAACAATCCATGGTTGCTGAAGAAATAAATAGAAATATTATCCAAATTAGTGACTACACAAAAGAAACTATTGAAGGGAGTAATGAATCATTAAAGTGCAGTCAAGAAATGCAACAACTGGCTAAAAAATTACAAGCCGTTGTTAAGTTATTTATCGTATAAATTTACAACCATAAAACCCCGAAGGCCTGTCTACTTACAAACAGCGGTAGCCAATAATCTGGAGCCTTTTGATTACCTAAAGTATTTACTGACTGAGCTACCCAAGCTGGGTAGGCATTATGAGCC
>CAYYNM010000007.1:0-34164 GCA_964472945.1 uncultured Methylomarinum sp.
TCTAGGAGGCTGTCCGAGAATAGAAACCGTCGCGAGGGAAAGCCATTTTGAGTCAATTTTTTCGTTCATTTGAATGTAATAGTTTACGCGTGTAACGAAAATGAACGGGAAAAGTGGCCAAAAGGGCTTTTCCCGTACTAGTGCATGGATGCACGTAGGTAGAGCAATGCAGGAGCAATTGCCGAGCAGGTTCTCTATTCTCGGACAGCCTCCTAGCTATAGATAAAAACAGACCGCATCAGCTACAAACTATTTGTATGGGATGTAGTTAAAAGTGAAGTATAAAATAAATACTACCTGTAGGGCGGACTTCAGTCCGCTATGTTTCAGTGAGAATTATGGGCTGAAGTCCGCTCTACAGTAATATATTCACCTGTACTTCACTTTTAATCACACTCATTTATATGTAATAGTTTGACTTATCATACTAAACTCAGAGAGAATACTCTGTTGAGCTACAGATTAATAGACAACGCGATGGATAATAGCGTGGATTCAGCCACTGAAATTGTTTCAATACAGAACTTGAGTTTTTCCCGAGGGGATAGAAAAATATTTAATAATATTTCTTTATCAATTCCCCGTGGAAAAATAACAGCCATTATGGGACCAAGTGGAACGGGAAAAACCACCTTATTAAAGCTTATTGGAGGGCAGCTATATCCTGACCTAGGTTCTGTTACTGTTGATACTAAAAATGTACACCAACTTAACCGAGCTGATTTATATACGCTCAGGAAACGTATGGGAATGTTATTTCAAAGTGGCGCCTTATTAACCGACTTAAGTGTTTTTGATAATGTTGCTTTACCTTTAAGAGAACATACGACACTTACTGAATCTATGGTTAGGTCACTGGTTTTAATCAAACTGCAAGCTGTTGGTTTACGAGGGGCAAGAGACCTGATGCCTAATGAACTATCAGGCGGTATGGCAAGAAGAGTTGCCTTGGCCCGAGCAATTGCGCTAGACCCAATGATGGTTATGTATGATGAACCTTTTACTGGACAAGACCCTATTTCATTAGGCACCTTAATCAAATTAATTAAAGATATGAACAAAACTTTAGGTCATACCAGTATCATTGTTTCACACGATGTTGAAGAAACTATTAGTATTGCTGATTATATTTATGTCCTTTCAGATGGGAAAATTGCAGGGCAAGGTAACCCCGAACAAATTAGAAACTCAGGTTCTGAGTGGGTGCAACAATTTATGAATGGTTATGCCGATGGCCCTGTCCATTTCCATTACCCAGCTAATAACTATAATAAAGATCTATTTGAAATTTAACAACACTCAATATTATGCTTCTTTTTTTTCAACATTTAGGAAATACCACGCTCTCTAATTTTGCAAAATTGGGGCGTAGCTCTTTTTTCCTAATGCATACCCTGACAGCATCAATTACAGTAATACCTCGCCCAAGATTACTTACTAACCAACTCTATTCTATTGGTGTGTTATCTTTTTTAATTATAAGTATTTCAGGGTTATTTGTTGGTATGGTGCTAGGTTTACAAGGCTATTATATTTTATCTGACTTTGGCGCAGAAGAATCATTAGGAATGATGGTTGCAGCCTCTTTAGTCAGAGAATTAGGGCCGGTTGTTGCCGCTTTATTATTTGCCGGACGAGCAGGCTCTGCTTTAACGGCAGAAATAGGTCTAATGAAAGCCACAGAACAGCTTTCAGGTATGGAAATGATGGCAATAGATCCGCTCAAACGTATTATTGCTCCCCGTTTTTTGGCGGGCTTAATTTCCATGCCTTTATTAGCTGCTTTGTTTAGCTCCGTGGGTGTAATGGGAGGTCATATAGTCGGAGTAGGAATGCTGGGTGTTGACGATGGAGCTTACTGGTCACAAATGCAAGCAGGCCTTGATTTTCAAGATGATATAGTTAATGGCATTATCAAAAGTATTGTTTTTGGCTTTGTTATTTCCTGGATTGCTCTTTTTGAAGGCTATGATGCGATCCCCACCTCTGAAGGGGTAAGTCGTGCGACAACACGCACTGTTGTGAACTCTGCTTTTGCCATTTTAGGGCTAGATTTTATTTTAACCGCACTTATGTTTGGAGATATTTAACATGCAGAACACTAAAACCCAAGATACTCTTGTTGGTCTATTTGTAGCCTGCGGCATCGCTGCACTTTTTTTTATGGCCATGCAAATTAGCAACCTAAGTGCTTTTTCTAATCATTCAAGCTATAAAATTTTAGCCCACTTTGACAACTCAGGAGGGCTTAAAGTAAAGTCACCTGTTTCTGTTGCGGGCGTACGTATTGGTAGGGTCTCTAATATTTCTATTGATACAACAACTTACGAATCAGTTGTGGAAATGCAAATAGACTCAAAATACTCGCTACCTGATGACACTTCTGCCAGTATTTTTACTGCTGGTTTATTAGGCGAACAATATATAAGTCTCGAACCGGGAGGTTCTGAAACAACATTACCAGCCAATGGAGTAATTGATATTACTCAGTCAGCCATAGTATTGGAACAAGTTATAGGACAATTTTTATTTGATAAAGCGGCCGAATAATAATGCAAAAATTTAAATTCAGCAAACAAGCTGATGGGTCTTTTTTTGTAGAGGGAAGTCTAACTTTTTCATCTATTAGTAAAAAAACCATTCCTGATTTTGACTTTTTAAAACAATCAAAAGAAGTGTGTATAAATTTAAAAAAAGTAACGCATGCTGACAGTGCAGGCTTGGCACTTGTTCTCGAATGGATTAAACATAGCAAACAAAACAAAACAAAATTATTTTTTAAAAATATTCCACAGCAGTTATCAACACTAGCCTCATTAAGTGGCTTAGATTTAAACGAATATATAACTGATGCTGGTTAAGCCAGCTCTTCCTCGACTCTTAACTCAAATCCCCAACTTAAGGTTAGATTAAACGCTTATGGACAAACTCATTATTACTGGCGGCAAGCAACTTTCAGGAACCCTTAGAATCTCTGGCGCAAAAAATGCAGCACTCCCCATACTGGCCGCAACCTTACTAAGCGAAAATCCCGTTTCTATAGGTAATATTCCTCACCTGCATGACATTACAACGACCATGCAGTTATTAGGACAAATGGGACTTCAGTTAACTATTGATGAAAAAATGAACATCGAAGTGGATTCCAGTACTATTTCGAGTTATGAGGCTCCCTACGAACTTGTTAAAACGATGCGCGCTTCCATATTGGTTTTAGGCCCGTTACTCACTCGTTTTGGTGAAGCTCATGTATCCTTACCAGGTGGCTGTGCCATTGGTAGTCGCCCTGTTGATATTCATATTGACTCGTTAATAAAGATGGGCGCAGATATTCAAGTTGAAGCTGGTTACATACACGCCAAAGTCAATCGCCTAAAAGGTTGTAAATTAGTTTTAGATAAAGTAACCGTAACAGGGACTGAAAATTTGTTGATGGCTGCTGTTTTGGCTGAAGGCACAACAGTTATAGAAAATGCCGCCAAGGAACCTGAAGTATCAGACCTCGCTCATTTTTTAAATACTATGGGAGCAAAAATTACCGGAATAGACAGTGATATTCTTGTTATTGAGGGAGTAGAAAAACTAGCTAAAAAAGATATTCATTACAATATCATTCCTGACCGTATAGAAACAGGAACTTACTTGGTTGCAGCCGCCATAACTCGTGGTAACATAAAAGTCAAAGATGCTCGCCCTGACACATTAGATGCAGTTTTAGATAAACTAAAACAAGCTGGAGCCGATATTACTATGGGTGATGACTGGATTGAACTTGATATGCATGGAAAACGTCCCAAGGCTGTCAGCGTACGCACAGCACCTTACCCGGCATTTCCAACAGATATGCAGGCACAGTTTACTGCCATGAATATTGTTGCAGAAGGTGTTGGTATTATTACAGAAACTGTCTTTGAAAACCGTTTTATGCACGTTCAAGAAATGCAACGCATGGGAGGCAACATTCAACTTGAATCTAATACTGCGATATGTACAGGTTCTGAGAAAATAACGGGGGCACCTGTTATGGCAACAGACCTAAGAGCATCTGCAAGTCTGGTACTAGCAGGCCTGGTTGCCGATGGTGATACACTGGTAGACCGTATTTACCATATTGACCGTGGCTATGATCATATTGAAGAGAAACTATCTCAATTAGGTGCCACTATTAGAAGAATTCCAAGGTAACAAAAATTATGTTAACTATTGCTGTATCAAAAGGTCGTATTTATGACGACGCACTGCCATTATTAGCAGAAGCCGGTATTGTCCCCATTGACAACCCTAAAACCAGTCGAAAACTTATATTGAGAACCAGTAAAGATAATGTGCAACTGGTTATTATAAGAGCGACCGATGTCCCAACTTTTGTAGAATACGGCGCAGCTGATATGGGGATAGCAGGAAAAGACGTACTGCTTGAGCATGGCGCAGAAAATTTATACGAACCCTTGGACTTAGGTATTGCAAAATGTAGATTAATGACGGCAGCCCCTGTCAATGCACCTAAAATTGAAGGTCGAATTAGAGTGGCTACCAAATATGTTAAAACCGCTCAACGCTATTTTGCAGATATTGGTGTACAAGCTGAAATTATTAAATTATATGGTGCCATGGAACTCGCACCTATCGTAGGGCTTGCCGAATGCATTGTTGATGTTGTTGATACTGGGAATACATTAAAAGCAAACGGGCTAGAGCCTCGCGAACATATTATGGATATTAGTTCACGTCTTGTTGTTAATAAGGCCTCTATGAAAATGAAGCATGAAGTCATTCAATCATTATTAGACCAATTTGAAAAAACTTTAGCAAAACGACTATAAACTATTATGACTGCTATAAAAATCACTCGACTTGATAATACAACATCGGATTTTGACTCACAGCTCAAAAGTTTACTCGCCTGGGATGAAAGCGATGACTTAGAAGTCCATCGGCGCGTGTTAGATATTATTGCCAATGTTAGAAAAAATGGTGATAAAGCAGTGATAGAGTACAGCAACCAATTTGACCAGACACAGTTTAAAAAAGCGACAGATTTAGAGTTATCAACTGATATTTTAAAACAGGCTTGGGACTCTCTTTCTGCCGAAAAAGCGGATGCACTACAAACGGCAGCCAACCGAGTAAGGGCTTACGCCGAAGAACAAAAAATGCAATCATGGCAATACACTGAAGCAGATGGTACGATTTTAGGGCAAAAGATAACGCCTTTAAATAAAGCGGGGCTATACGTTCCAGGGGGCAAGGCGGCTTATCCCTCTTCAGTCTTAATGAATGCAATCCCAGCAAAAGTAGCAGGCGTTGGCGAACTGATTATGGTGGTTCCCACCCCTCAAGGTGAAACCAATCAATTAGTGCTAGCCGCTGCATACATAGCTGGCGTGGATAGAATTTTTACTATCGGTGGTGCTCAAGCTATAGCTGCATTGGCTTATGGTACAAAAACTATTCCAGCTGTCGATAAAATTGTAGGTCCAGGCAATATTTACGTAGCCACTGCAAAAAAAATGGTGTTTGGTCAAGTCGGTATAGATATGATTGCAGGCCCATCTGAAATACTTATTATTTGTGATGGTAAAACTAATCCAGACTGGATTGCAATGGACCTTTTTTCTCAAGCAGAACATGATGAAAATGCCCAGGCAATTTTAATTTCTGATGATGCAGATTACCTGAATAAAGTGGAACAAAGCATCAGTAAATTGCTGCCTGAAATGGAACGTAAAGATATAATCAAAGCCTCTCTCAGCTCTAGAGGAGCATTGATAAAAGTAGAGACACTTGTTCAAGCCGCAGATGTTGCAAACCTAATCGCACCTGAACACCTTGAACTTTCAGTAGAAGAGCCTGAGGAACTGAATGAATTAATTCGGAATGCGGGGGCTATTTTTATGGGGCGTTATACAGCGGAAGCATTAGGTGATTACTGTGCAGGGCCAAACCATGTACTTCCTACCTCAAGTACCGCACGATATTCATCACCCTTAGGTGTTTATGACTTTCAAAAACGCTCAAGCTTAATCAATTGTTCTGAATCAGGGGCTGATACTTTAGGCAAAGTGGCTTCTGTATTAGCAAGAGGGGAAAGCTTAACCGCTCACGCTCGTTCTGCTGAGTTTAGAATAAAATAACAGAGCTGTTAAACTTAGGCCAGCTTAATTTATAAAACCTTGTAGAGCGGAATTTAGCCCACAATAAGTAGATAAAATCTTTATTTGTAACATTTAGGCGTGAGGCTTTAGCCTCGCAAGGTTCAGGTGATGCTAAAGCCTCACGTCCAAAAACACTTAAGTTTAAATTGTTAGGATAATTTTAAATATCTACTTAATTATAGAAACGATCTCTATAGGGAGCTAAAGTCCGCTCTACAGTTTATTGCCTGTTACTTGTTAAGAACCCTTTAAAATAACTCTAATTTAAAGCTGATTTTATCTCATAATCAAACCCAGATTTAAGTAGGCGAGTGAAATTAATTTAACAAAAATCAAGATAAGGATCTTTCAAAATACCCAAAGAGACCACTGAGAATACGGAGGTTTAACGAACAAAAACTTTGTGTTCTCAGTGGTCTCTGTGGTGAAAAATTTTAGATCTTTTTATACTCTTTACTTACTATTCCTGTCCAGCTCTAATGACTAAAAATCTAATCACCACCGTTTTCCGTCAAGAGGTTTTAAAGCTCTCTGCGTACAAAGTTGCAGAGGCAAAAAACCTAACCAAATTAGATGCCATGGAAAACCCCTATACCTGGCCAGACGATATTAAACAGCAATGGCTTGAAGCAATCAAAGACTGTCCAATCAATCGTTACCCCGACCCGGAAGCCAAACAATTGGTTCAAACAATCAAACAAAGCAATAAAATACCTGCTGAAACTGAAATTTTATTAGGTAATGGTTCTGATGAAATTATTCAGCTTATTCTTATGGCTTTAGCTGAAAATTCTGCCGTTTTAGCACCATCACCTGGCTTTGTTATGTACCAACAAGTTGCTTTAAGCCTTGGTCTTGAATACTACGATGTACCGCTGCAGGCAACTAGCTTTGAACTAGATTTACCTGCAATGCTTAAAAAAATAAAAGCAGTTCAGCCTTTGGTTATTTTTTTAGCATACCCAAATAACCCAACAAGTAACTTATTTAAACAACAGGACATCAAATCAATTCTGGATATTGCACCAGGACTGGTAATTATTGACGAAGCTTATGCGCCTTTTGCCAATGCCAGTTTTATTGATAAGCTACCTAAATACCAAAACTTATTAGTGATGCGAACAGTATCTAAACTGGGCTTGGCTGGTTTACGCTTAGGCTATATTGCGGGTAATAAAGAAATTATTGAGCAATTAAATAAAATTCGCCTACCTTATAATATTAATTGTTTAACTCAAGTCACTGCAAACTTTGCCTTAAAAAACCAAGACCTATTTCAACAACAAACTCAACAAATTTGTCGTGATAGAACGCTGGTATTCAAGCAACTTAATAAATTACCTAGCATTATTGCTTACCCAAGTTCAGCTAACTTCATTCTGTTTAGAACGGCAAAAAATCAAGCAACAACTATTTTTGAGTGCTTAAAACAACAGGGTGTTTTAATTAAAAATCTATCACCACAGGGGGGGCTTTTAGCTGACTGCTTGCGTGTCACTATTGGCAAACCAGAAGAAAACAAACAATTTATTGATACCTTAACAGAGATTATTTGTTCAACTCAAAATGCATACCTTTAGTCATCTAAAGCCAACAAACACCGCCCTTTTTCAATATTTATAGCAGAAGTAAGTACCTTATCTTCTCGCCAATCAACTGAAGCAAGTCGGCTAACATAGGGTAATAAACTGGCGGACAATGCTTCACTAGCCGTGTTGGCTACAGCAGCAGGCATATTGGTTACGGCGTAATGGATAACCCCATCTATTTGATAGCTCGGCTGCTCATAATTAGTCGCATGTGTCGTTGCAATACAGCCACCCTGATCAACTGCAATATCAACAATAACACTATTTATTTGCATTTCCCCAACCATATCTTTAGTGACAACAATAGGGGCTTTTTTACCAGGGACCAATACTGCACCTATCACTAAATCAGCCTGTTTTAATTTATCAGCAATGGCTTCAGCGTAAGGATAAAAACTGCTTACGTGATGTCCTAACTGCCTAACTTGATTGAGTTTTTGGTAATTTAAATCAAATACACTAACCCTGGCACCAAGTGAAGCTGCAAGCTCAGTCGCTGCATAACCAGCATTCCCAGCTCCCAGAACCACCACATGACCACGCTCAGTAGCCGCCAGACCGCCAAGCAAAAGGCCTTTATGGTGTTGAAGTAATTGACTACCCGCATGGACTGCAAGTTTACCTGCGATAATACTCATCGGTTTCAACAAAGGTAAACACTCATGCTCTAATACCGTTTCAAAAGCTATTGCCGTTCCCCCTATGCTCTTTAAATGTTTCAATAACTTAGGCTCAGCCGCTAAATGCAAATAGCAAAACAGTAGCTGGTCAGAACGTAGAAAATTCCACTCTTCAGGCTGAGGTTCTTTAACCTTTAAAATAAACTCACCCGCATCATAAAGACTCACTGCATCAGCACAAATATTAACGCCATAATGCTCATACTGTTCATCAGAATAACCACTTGCAATCCCCGCACCTGATTGCAAATAAAGCTTATGATCCTGCTGAATTAACTGAGCACAGGCCATAGGAGTTAGGGCAACTCGCTTTTCTTGAACCTTAATTTCTGCCGGAATAGCTATTTTCATAACACCTCAATATCATTATGTTTTCACCAACATAATAGCAGTTACAATTAAAAATTGTGATTGTAAAATAAGCTAAAACTCTTTCAAATAATTTTTAAAAGCACTTTTTCAGTGCGTAAAATTCTCAAACAGTGCATTAATCAATTTTCTAACCATCTGTTTTAACTCCAGGCATTACATAAGTACCCACGTAAAATTAATTTAACAAAAAAATTTCGTCATTCCTGCGTGCTCCTAGCAGGAATCCATTTGCTCAGGCACGTGGATTCCCGATAAAAAAACTCGGGAATGACGAGAATTAAAAGGTTAAGTTAATTATGCCTGCCTACTTATCAATCACATAAAAATTGGCCTACTTCATGCTTATAAAAGGGATTTAACTAATTTTTTTTCAAAAAATACACAGAGATCATTAATAACTACTTCAAAAAAGGTACGCTGAAGTGGTATATTGGTCACATAATTATAATAATTTGATGTATCAGAAAGCCTAACTGAGAATAAAAAGTTATTTTTAAATTGGTTTTTCTTAAGGAATGAAAACGAAATAAAGCAGTCAATTAACAAGTTCTTATTCGTATTCAATGTGTAACATTTGTTACTACGAAATGGGCAAACTAATTATCTGCTGTATTTTGAACTTATTCCAAAATATATATCCCTATCAAAACAGGAGTGTTACCTATGAATCATGAAGGTGTCGACAATTCCAAACGCCAGTTTCTAACTACAGCTCTCACAGTAGTTGGTGCAGTTGGTACTGGATATTTGGCAGTTCCTTTTCTCTCACAAATGCAACCTAGCGCAAAAGCAATGGCCGCAGGTGCACCTGTTGAAGTAGATATTAGTAAAATTGAACCTGGTCAATTAATTAGGGTGGCCTGGCGTGGAAAGCCTGTTTGGGTTTTATCAAGAACAGCAGAAGTTCTTGATATCCTGAAAAAGGATACCGCTAAATTAGCTGACCCAAACTCTCAAGAGTCCAAACAACCAGATTATATCACTGACCCATTACGCTCAATTAAACCAGAAATTTTTATTGCTGTTGGTCTTTGTACTCATCTAGGCTGTTCTCCAACTTTTAGACCTGAAATTGCACCTAATGACTTAGGTAAAGACTGGAATGGTGGATTCTTCTGCCCTTGTCACGGCTCAGGCTTTGACTTAGCGGGTCGCGTTTTTAGATCTGTTCCAGCCCCTACCAACTTAGAAGTTCCCCCTTACCGTTATATTACTGATACTTTAATTATAATTGGTGAAGACAACCTGGAGGCAGACGCATGAAAAATAGAATAAATAAATGTTGTGACTGGACGCTTGAAAGATTTCCACTGTCAAAATTGTGGAACGAGCATATGGCCGAATATTATGCCCCTAAAAACTTCAACTTTTGGTATTTCTTTGGCTCTCTTGCTCTTTTAATGCTGGTTAATCAGTTCATAACAGGCATTTTGTTAACTATGAACTACAAACCTGATGCAAAATTGGCTTTTGATTCAGTTGAGTATATTATGCGAGACGTTAACTGGGGCTGGTTAGTTCGCTATATGCATTCCACAGGAGCATCAGCTTTTTTTATCCTTATTTACCTTCACATGTTTAGAGGCATGATGTATGGCTCATACAAAAAACCCAGAGAGCTTATCTGGATTTTTGGCATGTTACTATTTGTCTGCTTAATGGCTGAAGCTTTTATGGGATACCTCCTTCCTTGGGGACAAATGTCATACTGGGGGGCTCAAGTTATTATCTCTCTATTTAGTGCCATACCTGTTATCGGTGATGAATTATCACTTTGGATCCGTGGGGACTACGTTATTTCTGATGCAACGTTAAACCGTTTCTTTGCCTTTCATGTGATAGCCGTACCTCTTGCCTTGATTATCTTAGTCTTTCTACATATCGTAGCATTACACGAAGTAGGTTCTAACAACCCTGATGGTATTGAAATCAAAGAATCAAAAGACCCTTGGGGAAAACCTGTAGATGGCATTCCTTTTCACCCGTACTACACAGTGAAAGATATTGTTGGTGTTGCTGTATTTTTATTCTTTTTTGCCACTGTTATATTTTATATGCCTGAGATGGGCGGCTATTTTCTTGAAAATGCCAACTTTATCCCGGCAGATCCATTAATGACACCTGAGCATATTGAACCCTCATGGTATTTCACACCTTTTTATGCAATTTTACGCGCTGTTCCTGATAAATTTGCAGGTGTTATTGCTATGGGTGGATCTATTGTGGTGCTATTCCTATTACCTTGGTTAGATAGATGCCCAGTTAAGTCTATTCGGTATCGTGGAGGCGTATACAAAAAAGCACTTGCTCTGTTTGTTGTTAGTTTTCTAGTACTTGGTTACTTAGGCACACAACCTGCAACACCTACGTTTACAATGGTTGCTCGTGTTTTCACCGTTATCTACTTTGCATTTTTCCTATTAATGCCAATATATACTCGCTGGGAAAAACCTAAAGCAATACCCAAAAGAGTCACGCATGAACCTGATGCTGAAGAAAAATATGCCGCATTAGTAGAAGCCTTTGAAGAAATGACCACTCATGAACCTCTTAAAACGAGTTGGGGAGCAACTGCATTTCCCGTATCGCCTAATAAAGAAGGTATTAAGCATGTACTTACACGCTTACTAGAAAAACTAAAAAGGAGCTTTGAGTAATCATGAAAAAAATTATATATACATTATTACTTTTATTACCCCTTAGCTCATTTGCTTCGGTCGATGTTAAATTACAATCAGTTGATGTAGATCTAGAAGATTTTGTAAGTATTCAAAAAGGTGCGGAACACTATGTGAAATATTGCCTGGGATGTCACTCTGCAAAATACATGAGATACAAACGTATTGCCATGGATTTAGAAATTGATGAAGCTATTGTTTTAGCTGAAATTGCACCTGAAGGTGCTAATATTTATGACCCCATGTTAACTGCCATGAATGGTCACGATTCCAAGAAGTGGTTTGGTGTCAATCCTCCTGATTTATCGCTAATTGCAAGAGTACGTGGTCCTAAGTGGTTATACACATACTTAAGAGGCTTTTATACGGATAAGAGCAGACCTTTTGGTTCTAACAATACTGTCTTTAAAGATGTTGCTATGCCTAATGTACTATGGAAGTTACAAGGTGAACAGACTGCTGTAATGGAAAAAAATCACGGTGAGGATGTTATTTCATACCTAAAAGTCGAAACCAAAGGTACCATGTCACGTCAGCAATTTGATCAGTTTGTAACAGAACTCGTTAATTTTCTAGTTTATGTCGGTGAACCCGTACAACTAGAAAGGCAACGACTAGGTAAGTACGTTCTATTTTTCTTTTTGATGTTTGGTGTTATCGCTTATCTACTGAAAAAAGAATACTGGAAAGATGTTCATTAACCTTAGTATTTAGACCTAAAAACCACAGGGATGTGGTTTATATCAAATAACCAAGCAACATACCTCTTCACTAGCAAATAATGTACATTTTTTGCTCACTTATTTGTGTTAAGTGAGGTAAGTGTTATCAGGGTGCTTCCGCTTCGCTCAGTACCCTGATAATGCCAGCCAACTCCGCATTATGTTATTCAAGAAGAAGCACAATTATATTTTATCTTTATTTATGCACTAAATGTACATACACTAGAATCCATGAAGTATAAATGGGATTCATTAAAAGCTGCTGGAAATATCCGAAAACATGGTGTTGAATTTGCTGATGCAGTTATTGCCTTAGAAGATGAATATGCACTAACCATTGAAGATAATGACCATCATGAACAAAGGTTTAAAACCTTAGATATGGGAGCTTTATTAAACATCTTACTTGTCGTTCATATTGAGCGCGGAGAAAATAATATCCGTATTATATCGGCTCGAAAAGCAGATAAAAAAGAGATTAAACAATATTACAAAGGGTTGAGTTATGAGCGAAGATTTTAGTAAAGGAAAACGTGGCTCAGTAGTTCCCTCTGATCCAAATAAAGTACGAATTACTATCCGCTTAGATGCAGATATTATTAACCATTTTAAAGCACAGGTTAATATTGCAGGAGGTGGAAATTATCAAACGTTTATCAATGATGCTTTACGAGAACATATTCAAGCACACAATAAATCATTAGAAGTAACGCTACGAAAAATAATTCGTGATGAATTAAAATTAATAAGGGTAGCATAAAAAACATTACGAATATGGTTAGGTTGTGACCGCGAAGCGATCCACAACTTGAATAGCATAAAAAGATGTCAGGTCTTGAATTTTGAATTCGCCTTAAAGAATTTAACAAAAATAGGGTCTTTCGATGTTACGTAATAAGGGTAGAGTAAATCAAAACCTAACCATCACGTACACTTAACTGCAAATAAGCGGCACAAATTTTTATATTTTCATAGGTTTGTGGTAAATTTGAATTTTTCTCATTTGTTAAATTCTTTGCTCGCTTATTTGTGCCAAGTGATGTAAGCATTATATGCCTTCTCCGAAAGTAATAAGCGGAAATAAATTTGTTATTGAAAGAGCTGAAACTAAGTGCTGCGATTCAAGGTTCGATGTTTATAATGCTCCCCCATAAACTAGACCAGTGATTAAGATAGAATCTTACCCTTAAAAGGTAAAAAACAACCACTGAGTTTACTGCGTACTATAGTATTCATGCCACACAAATAAAGTTTTATAAAATTGGTGAAGCTTTTATGTAATCAGGTTTAAAATTTCTAATAGGGCATAGGTATTACAATGGCAATTAATCTATATAACAAATATGGTGGTTTTGAGACTGTCAGTAAAATTGTTCATGGTTTATATGAAAAAATCACGAGTTCTGAAATTTTACAACCATATTTTGATAATGTGGATATACAAAAGTTAATGAATCATCAAACTAAATTTTTCTCATCCATTATGGGGGGGCCGGTTCAATATGATGCAACACAGTTAACAGATGTCCACCAAAACTTACATATTACCGAGGAAGCTTTTATTGAATTTTCTGAGCTTTTAGAAGAGGTGCTGGAAGACTTTGATGTTTTACAACAGGATATTGATACTTTATTGGCTATTGTTGTAGCGGTTAAATTACAGATTGTACAGGGTAATTGATGGCTGCCAAGATTAAGCAACAAATACTCTCATCACTTTCATTTCAGCCGGGTGTTGATCTTATTGATGATGCTTATGCAATCTGCGATAAGCAGTCTTTGCAATTACTCTATTGTAATAAGGCGTTTAGGGAGTGGTTTGAGGTAGATAGCTTAGACACCAGTATTGAACATATTTTTAGTACATTAAGAACAGAAATTTTACTGAAACGCCTTGCAAAAAGAGGTGTTTATAGCTTTTCTGTAGATTTAGAGCATAACACAAACTGGTTACCTAAATTGGTTGATATAGCATTTAAGCTTGTGAATATAGAAGAGCAACCATTTATTGCTATTCATGCACATAATATGACTAAGCTGTTGGAAAAAGATGCGCTTATTCATGGACATTCACGTATTATTGAACAAAGTAATCGACAGTTAGCAAAACTAACAAAACAGCTGGAGGGTGAAAACTTACGTTTAAATGCTGAACTTGAAGTGACACGTAAACTACAAAAATTTTTGCTGCCAACACTGAAAGAATTATCGTTGGTTGAAGATATGGATATTGCTTGTTTTATGGAACCAGCAGATGAAGTGGGTGGGGATTATTACGATGTGTTGCAATATGATGATGGCGTTTTAATTGCTATTGGTGATGTAACCGGACATGGACTGGAAAGTGGTATGGTTATGCTAATGGTACAAATGGGAATTCGCACTTTATTAGCCAATAATGAAACAAATCCAAGTCATGTTTTAACGGTACTTAATCAGGCTATTATCGGAAATGTGGCACGGATGAATGCTGATAAAAACCTGTCTCTCGCTATCCTTTATTGCCAACAGGGGAAAATCAGGCTTACTGGTCAGCATGAAGAGATTATAGTTGTAAGAAAAGGCGGTAATATTGAGTGTATAAATACCATGGATTTGGGGTTTCCTATTGGCCTTGTTGATGATATTAGTAGTTTTATTGACGATACTTATATCAATTTAGATCAAGGTGATGGCTTGGTGCTTTATACGGATGGCATAACAGAGGCTGAAAACATAGCAAAACAACAGTATGAAATACAACGCCTATGCAGGGTGATTAGTCAACACTGGTCAAAACCTGCAGAAGCTATTTGTAAGGCAGTAACGGATGATGTTTTTCAATTTATTGGGCAACAAAACATTTACGATGATATTACTTTGTTGGTGATAAAACAAAAATAGGGTGCTGATTGGCTATGCAGATATTAGGTGAATTTATAGAATGCGATACTAGCGATACCAGTGACTTTTTAGTCATTAATTTTTCTGCTACTTCAATACCTCTAAAGCAGCGCTGGCGAAATAATGGCTTATCAGCAGATTTTATAGCTGATTATTTAACGACTTTTTTTCCTGTTGAGGATGAAAAAACAGTGCTTCGGCGTGCTGAAATTAAAGAGGTTGTAAACTTTGTTGCTAATGAATTATTAGAAAATGCCATGAAGTTTAATTTCCCTGCATCCACATACCCTGTTCGTTTTTTTATGACGCTACAACAGCAACAAGTATTATTGTATGTGACTAATTATATTGATTCGGCAACCGTTGAATCATGGCAATATAAACTTAATAGTCTGTTGACGGGAGATACTCATAAGTTATTTATGCAACAATTGATCAAAAATGATAAGGCTGAAAATATTGACTCCGGCTTAGGATATTTAACCATTATTAATGACTGGAATGCTAGGTTAGCTTGGAAGTTTGAAACAGTTATAAAGGATGATAAGGTACAAAAAATAACCGTTATGGCTAAAATTCTATTCTGAATTAATTGGTTAAAGGCAAAATGAAATGGAAATAAAACACGATGATTATCAAGTTCAATTTAATAGTAAAAATAACACTATTATCTGTGCTGGGTCATTTAGGTTAACTGGAAGTGAATATGCGCCAATTATGGATATTCTTAATGCGGCCGCAGATGCTCAACCCCTTTTTTTAATTATGGATTTAACAGCCCTTAAATTCTTAAATAGCTCAGGTATTAATACGCTGTGCAAATTTGTTATGCGTTTACGCAAAAATAATATAAGTAAGGTGAATGTGATTGGTAATAATGAATATGCCTGGCAGAAAAAATCTTTGGCCAATTTCAAAAAACTTTTGCCAAGTTTGGAATTGGAATTTAAATAATGAGTAATGCGAATAACAATCCTGAACCCTCTTTTGATGAGTTGAAAGCAGAGGTCAACACACTTAGGCAACAAGTAATAGAGCTGAAGCAAGATAAAGATGATTTAGAAACTTTGTTGGAAATGACCACCGAACATTCCGATACGGTAGAAGAGGAGTTACATGGAAAGGCAGAAGCAGCAGTAAGGGAAAGCGAGCGGCGCTTGCGTATGATTATAGAAGCTACCCCAATCGCGGTGGTGGTCACTGAATTATCAAGTAGCATTATTGTTTTTGCTAATACCATCGCAGGGCCCCTGGCGGGGTCGTCAGCGGAAGAAATAGTGGGTCAAAAAATGACTAACTTTTATGTGAACCCAGCAGAAAGAGACACCTTGGTTACACGTTTAAGTAAAGAAGGGCAGGTTGATCATCAAGAGGTTGAATTTATAAGGAAAGACGGTTTTAAGTTCTGGGTGGATATTTCTATGCGCTATATAGAATTTGATGAAAACCCCTGTATTTTGGCTGCCTGGAATGACATCAGTCACCTTAAAGCATTAAATCAAGCCGCACAGCGTTTTGTTCCTAGAGAATACCTGTCGTTTTTAAACAAGAAAAGTCTTACTGATATTCATTTAGGTGATTATGTTACAGATGAAATGACCGTTATGTTTTCTGATTTACGTTCTTTTACCAGCATCTCAGAAGATATGACACCACAACAAAACTTTGATTTTGTTAATGCCTATTTGGGACGTGTTAGCCCAATGGTAAGAAAAAACGGTGGCTTTATCGTTAAATATCTTGGTGATGGCATTATGGCTATTTTTCCTGGTGATGCAGATTCAGGTGTACAGGCGGGTATTGATAAACTCAATCAGGTTAATATTTATAATACCGAACGTATTGCACAAGGTCGTCTGCCCATTGAAGTAGGAATTGGTGTTAATACCGGGCGCATGATGGTGGGTATGGTGGGTGAAGCTGGGCGTATGCAAGGTGATGCTTTTTCTGATGAGGTCAATTTAACTTCGCGTGTTGAAGGTTTAACTAAGTACTACAGTGTTTCTTTTATTATTACCGCGGCAACGAAAAATGCTTTAGTCGATAGTTCACGGTATCATATTCGGTTTTTAGATAAAGTACGGGTAAAAGGTAAACAAAAAATACTGACGCTATATGAAGTCTATGATGCTGACCTACCTAACCCTAGAACACTTAAAAAAGCCTCACATCAATGTTATGAATTAGCGATGCAACATTTCTATGCTCAGGAGTTTTCTCAAGCTCAATTAAAATTACTTGATGTGTTAAAAGAAAACCCAAAAGATAAAGTGGTATGGAGACATTTAATGACAGTAACCGAATGCCTGGAAAATGGAGTTAATGAGAATTGGACGGGGACTACAATTATGACGAGCAAATAATATACTGATGTTCTGGCTACTTTTACTCTGTCATTTTCTGGCTGACTATCCTTTGCAAACTGATGGGATGGTCTGTGCCAAGAAACGGTTTGCTGGGTTATTTATGCATGTCTTTGTTCACTTCGTAACGATGCTAACCCTGCTCAGAGTTATAGCCGAGCTAGAAATAAAGTGTAGTTTAATTTTAGCTTTATCCGTGAGTATTTTACATTTTGGCATAGATCACTGGAAAAATGTTTTATCAGGTTTACGACCGGCATGGGTAATATTTTCTTATATACAAGATCAAGTTTTACATTTGATTTCTATTGTTTTGGTCTGTTTTATTTATAGCCAATATGCTCAAACTAAAGCCTTACAGATTGATTTTCTAATGATTTTTTATGCTATAGGGTTAATCATAGTGACACATTTCTGGTTTGTAACAGAAAGAGTCTTTGCAACTAAAAATCCGACAAAACTACAGTGGATTAATAATAGTATGTGGCCTCGAATGATGAGTCGAGGTATGTTTTACGGAGTATTATTTACAACAGATCTTTTTTCGGGTTTGGTATTATGTGCCGGCTCGGTTATTGTGGTTTGGAATGATTTACAAGCTGAAAAACGAATGGACATCTTATCATTTGATCTTGGAGGTACAATAATCCTAATGAGTTTTATTTGGTATTTTGGAGAGCCGTTTTTTAAATAGTGACATGACTCTATATAAACCATTGGTTTATTTGTAGCCTTGATGGAACAAAGTGGAATCAAGGTTTATCGGATATTCCCCTTGATTTCGTTTCACTGCATCAAGGCTACATGCTTATATATTTTTAAAGTGAGAAAATAATATGATTCCGGGTTGTTGCCATTGAAATTGTTAGAAATAATAGGCCATACAACATGGCAATTTGTTGTAAATATTATTGATTTAGTTTTCTTTATTGTGACGGTTTTGCGCCGAGGATTTTCTTATCTGCATAATAATAAAGAAAATAGCTTAATAAAAAATGCTGTTGTTAGGGAGATTATTTTTGATGGCATTGATACCTTAATAAGTACTATTTTACTGTTAAGCCTTGTCATTGGCTTTAGCATAACGGCACAACTGATTATTTTCTTACAAAATGTAGGTACAGAAACACAAGTTGTTAATATTTTAATACGCTATATTGCTTTTGAATTAAGCCCTTTATTAACAGCAATTATTCTTATTTGTCGTGGTGGGTCGGCTATGGCAATACAGACAGGCAATATGGCGATTAATCAAGAAATTAAAAGCTTGGAATTACTCGGGGTTGATGTTTTAGTATTTTTTGCCTTTCCCAGTTTAATAGGTAAAACTATTTCTCAAGTGTCTCTTTCATGTTATTTGTCTGCATTATCTATTACCTTTGGTATTTTATTTTCTGCAGTTCTGGGTTCATCCGCCAATTTAAAATACTTTACCCTTCTTATTAACTCCATTGAACCGATGGAATTATTATATTTTGTCATTAAAAATATAATATTTGGCATGATTATTAGTGCTAATGCATCTTTTCATGGTTTGCATGTTAAAGCATCTGTAACGGAAATACCTCAAAGAGTACAAAAAGCAATTATGCATAGTCTATTTTCAGTTGTTGCGTTGAGTGTTTTATTTGTTATATGAGTACGAACGAATTGCTTATTCAAGTAATATTAGCGACTCCAGACAATGAGTCGCAACCATTAACATGTGATATTAACAAAGCCAGTTTAGTTTGTATTTTAGGGCAACAGGTAAAATACTTAAATCTCTATATGGAAATGATAGCTGGGATTAAGGAGCCCAGTGCTGGGGATGTTAAGTTTTTGGATGAGGTGTCAACTAATAATTACAGTTCCGCTATTAGTTATATTTATCATAATAGTACGTTATTATCGATATTAAATGGCATCGATAATGTTAAAGCACCTGCTTTATACCACCAACTCGCTTCGACTGAAGAAATAGATAAACAGGCAGATATATTATTGGCAGAATTAGAGCCTAAAGTTGATCAAACAGTCTTACCCGCTTTTATGAATTCGCTGCAAAAAAAACAACTATTGATTGTTCGGGCTATTATGCTAAAACCTAAAGTTTTATTTATTGAAAAACCTTTTATGGATCTCGATAGAGAGCAAGTGAGAATTTTTGGGAAGTATTTAGCTCAAGTGGTAACAGAAAAAAATATAACAGTGATTAGCAGTAATGTTAATTTAGACTTTGTACAAAATTATGCGGATCAAATTATCTATTTAACAGCAACAGATATTCATGTTTTTAAACAAAGAGAGAAATTTTCTTGTTTTATTCAGAACCTCTTAATTTAACCACAATTTATTATGAAACCAGCCAAAGTTCACTATATTCATAGTTTAAGCTACAGTGCTAGAGATAAACTTGTTGGCAGCTTTGTACTTATTGCCCTATTGTTGCTTGTCGGTTTATTTGCCAGTAAAGTTAAGTTATCAAAACTATTTGATGCAGTGGTTTATTACCAGGCGGTTATGCAGAATGCTCAAGGAATTACTGATGAAACTGCTATTAATATTTCGGGAATAGGTGTGGGGAGAGTAACGGATGTAAATTTTGATGAGAATAGTCAGGTACATCTTAAGTTCTTTATCTATAAAAGGTTTCAAGCTTTAGTAAGAGCAGACTCAACTGGTGAGATAAGTAAACTATCACTGGTAGGTGATAATATTATCATTATCAATGCTGGCTCCGCTCATCAGCCCATGCTGCAAGATCAGGCAATCATCCCGATAAAAGAGCCTTCAGTCACTAATTATCTTACTATTGCAGAAATTACCCCGGCGATTAAAAAATTTACCGCAATAGCAACTGATTTATCACTGATTGTTGAAACGCTTGATGCGAAAAACATTAAACAGAGTGGCCAAGATTTTCAAACAGTTTTACAGGATCTTCGCAAAATAACTGACCAAATTGCCACAGGGCAGGGGGCTTTAGGGCGGATGCTTTATGACGAAAAGCAAGAGCATCAAGTAGCAAACTCACTGGCACTATTAGAAAAAATGCTGTCGGGGATTTCTCAACGAGTCAATGATATACAGCCCATTATTGCTAATGCAAAGCAATTATCTTCAGAATCACAACAATTGATTGCAAAGCTGCGAAGCTCTGTTACTAAAATAGATCAACAGTTGAATCAATTACCCTTATTAATGGATAGTGCTGAATCAGTTTTGCAAGCAGGTGAACAAACTTTAAATGGCCAGCAGCCAATTCGTGTTTATATTGATAATAAAATTTGGCCATTATCATCAGCTTCAGAGCAGAAAGGAAAAGAACTACTTATTAAGGATTCGGGGCTAGATGAATAAGTTTTTAA
This sequence comes from uncultured Methylomarinum sp., assembly GCA_964472945.1. GTDB lineage: Bacteria > Pseudomonadota > Gammaproteobacteria > Methylococcales > Methylomonadaceae > QPIN01. The sequence goes on from CAYYNM010000007.1 coordinate 20,793, forward strand.
TATTTGCTTTAAGCTTATTGCTAGCATCTTGTACAAACAATTCTGGATTGCGACAAAATAGCTATTCAGCAGGTGAGCAGCTGTTATATCAGGGGGTGGCTGACTATAATAAAGACCATTATTTGGCCGCCCAGCAAAAATTTTACCGAGCACTTGTCTTTTTTCAAAGTATTGATAATACAGAAAATATACAGCTAGCCCGAATCAATTTAGTTGAAGCCTTGTTAGCGGTAAGCAATTTTTCTGATGCACAGAAACAGTTATCATTTTTAATACAAGGTGGTTTATTCAAAGAAAGAATTACTTTATTAAAGGTCAAATTATTATTTCAGCAACAACAGTATCGAAAGGGGCTTGCTGTTATAAGACCTTTATTATTACAGCAAGACAGTAATAAGCGATTAGATTTATTGGCAACAGCAGCAAGATTAGAAACGTTAATAGCGGAAAAGGCAGAGCAACAATGGTTGAGCAAGTTCCAAGCTGCTTTATTGAGAAAGGGAAGTAACCAGCCAAAATATCAAGTTGTTTTAAAACGTATTAATGCGCTTATTGCCGTACAACACCAGCAATACCAACAAGCAGTTCAATTATTAAATGAATCAGTCACTTTTTATAAACAACATAATAATCGGCGAGCTATTGCTGCATGTTTAGTTGAAATAGCCGAAATTGAAATTAAACAACAATATCCGGTAAAGGCTTTAAATTATTTAAACAGAGCATTGAATATTAGAACTTGGCTTAAAGATCCGTATCAGGTCGATAAAATTAAAAAAATAATTTTGAGAATAAATAAGTAAACATGGCTATTAATAGACTACATGTTATGAATTGTGGCGCGGACTTATAAGCTGTGGTTTGTTAATATATTTTTGCAAGTGAGGCTTTAGCCTCGCCTGAATTATGCGAGGCTAAAGCCTCACTTCCAAATGTTAGATCTTTTATGCTCTCTTACTTAGCTGATTCCGTTATCTTAAAAATTGGAAAACTTTAGTAAATAATCACCAAGTCTGAGAGCCTGTGAATTTATTAGCTTTTATTCCTCTCTTTAGCAAAGAGGGGGTAGGGGAGGTTTGAGTCTTAGAATAAAGCCTTTTATTTCAATTGGTTATTTTTTATAAAATCCCCATTTTTCAAAGAGGGGAGGCTAAAAGAATGATTTTTTCACAGCCTCTGAGTGAGAGAAGGTAAGTTTATCGCTATATTATTCATTAGTTTCCCCATCTGAAAACTGTGCTTTAATTTTCAAAACTTCGGGTAATATTTTCTTCATTAGGGGGGCAAGTTGAGGGTCAAAATGCTTACCTGACTCCTCTTCAATTAAATTGAGTGCCTTATCAATAGGCCAAGGTTTTTTGTAAGGGCGTTCGGATAGCAAGGCATCAAATACATCTGCAATCGCACAAATGCGACCCTCTATTGATATTTCTTCACCTTTTAAACCAGCAGGGTAGCCACTTCCATCCCATTTTTCATGGTGATGCAAGGCAATACGTTGAGCTGATTCCATTAACTCAGAAGGGTGTCCTGATAATATTTCACCACCAATAGAAACGTGAGATTGCATGATTCTCCACTCCCCTTCATTAAGTTTACCTGGCTTTAATAAAACACTATCAGGAATACCTATTTTGCCTATATCATGCATAGGAGATGCATTAAGAATAGCGCGTGCCTGCTCCTCAGAAAGTCCGTGCTCTAAAGCCAGCAGCTGTGAATAGCGGCTCATCCTAATAATATGGTTACCTGTTTCATTATCACGGTATTCTGCAGCCAGTCCCAAACGGTTAATAACCTCTAACCTCGTCTCATAAAGCTCTTCTGTCCTTTGCCTAACGGTTTGTTCCAGAATCTTATTTTGTTCACGTATCTGTTTATGCATTAATCGAACTTCAAGTAAATTATATATCCGAGTTAATGCTTCTATTTGATCGAAGGGTTTGGTTAAGAAATCTTTCGCCCCACTAGCCAATGCTTTGAGCCGAGTATCCCTGTCGGTTTGAGCGGTGAGTACTAATACAGGCATATAGTCTCCGGCAAATGTTTTACTTAACATTTCCATAATGCCATAGCCATCAATATGTGGCATTCTGATATCTAATAAAAAGGCATCAAAATCAGTTTGCTCACATAAAGCCTCTACATTTCGAGAGTCAGTGGTAGATTGAATATTTTTAAAGCCTTTATTTAATAAAATTTTATGTAATAGTTTTACATTAGCCATTTCATCATCAACAATTAAAATATTTGCCGTATAAATTTCCCTAGCTATATCCACAACTCACCTATTTCTTTATAAATTCAATTATGCGACTGCTTTTTTGACCATTTCAACCAGAGAGACAATATCTAAAGGTTTAGTCAAATAATTGTAAAAACCACTTTGCTTTCCCTTTTCAATATCTTCTTTCATGGCATTGGAACTGATGGCAATAATAGGTATATCATCTGCCCAAGGAAAACGTTTTTTTATTTCATCCAATGCTTCAAAACCATTCATCCCCGGTAAATCAATATCCATCAAAACGACATCAGGATGCATTTGTTCGAATAACTCTATACCAATTTCAGCATTAAGCGCATCAATTAAAGTAAAGTCTTCCAGGTCTTTTACTACTTTACTCATTAGTGCCAGGTTGGAGGGATTATCTTCAATATATAAAATCTTATGATGCTCTTTTATATTAGAATCGGCCCCCAAAAATCTTGGGCTTATTTTAACAGTAACCTGGTTTTCATGTTTCTTTGTAGAAGCGGGTAACTTAATACTAAAGGTTGAACCTATACCAAATTCGGAAACAACCGATATTTCTCCTCCCATCCGTTCAACTAGGCGTTTAGTTAAGCTTAAACCTATCCCCGTGCCTTCAATAGCAGAAGATTCATATCCTAAACGATTAAAAGGTTGAAATAAATCATTTATTTTATCTTCACTAATCCCAATCCCTGTATCTGCAAAACTAATAATCACAAAATCATCCTGCTGGTAAACATCAACATTAATACTTCCGTGTTCCTTATTATATTTTATTGCATTAGAAAGTAGGTTTAAAAAAACCTGTTTGGTACGCAAATAATCAGTAAACACCCAGTACTTTTCACTCTCGCATTGAGTCGTAATACTAAGCTGTTTTTTTGCCGCCAAAGTGCTAATAATAGCGATAACTTCATCACAAATAAGTTTTAAATCAAAAGTTTCATTCAGCAAGTGAACTTGCCCCGATTCAATGCTAGATAAATCCAGGATTTCATTAATAAGCTTTAAAAGATGATTCCCTGCCTGATTAATTTGTAGTACTGAATCCAGTTGGGATGCAGATAATGGCTCGCTTTCATCCAATTCTAATAATTGAGAAAACCCGATAATCGAATTTAAAGGTGTTCTAAGCTCATGGCTCATACTTGATAAAAACTGTGATTTTGCATTATTCGCTTTATCTGCTAATTGTTTAGCTAAAATTGCATTCTGCTCAGCCAGTTTTCTATCGGTTACTATACACCCAACACCTTGAAACTCTATAATACTCTGCTTACCCTCAGAAAAAATAGCACGAGTTGACCAATGCTGCCACTCCTCTTGTCCATTATGATTGGTTTTATCTTCATGAATATGAATTGGGTTATCAACAGACAATAAAGTATGTATTTCTAGAAACCAATTAACAATCTCAGGGGGTAACAATTCGATAATAGAAGTACCAATAATAGTTTCAGCCTGAACCTCAAAATAATGACAATAAGCTTGATTGACAAAAGTTAAAATAAAATCAGCAGTATAGCGACAAATTAAATCAGTCTGGTCTTCAACTACTGCTTTATATCGCCTGTCACTTTCTCTGACCTGGTTTTCAACAGCTCTGATTTCAGTTAGATCTTTTACAAAACCAACAAATTCATGGTGTGCCGAAGTCCGTATTTCAACAACACGCAAAAACATTGGAAAATTATCCCCACCTTTTCTTTTTCCTTTAACTTCTCTTCCTAAACCTATAATTTTTTTCTCACCTGTCTCTGCAAAATGTTGCAAATATCCATCATGGGCTTCTTTAAAAGGGCTAGGCATTAAAGTATTAATATTTAGCCCAATAATCTCGTCCGCCGGATAAGCAAAAACCTTCTCGGCATGTTTATTAAACATAGAGATTAAGCCTTTAGAGCTAATACTAATGATCGCGTCATGACTTGAGTTTAAAATGGCATCCATAAACTGCTTTTGTTGCAAAAGTAGTATAGATTGCTCACTCATCGCTTGTTCATTTTGTTTTGCAAATAATGTCAACTCACTTAAAGCCTCATTTTTCTGTTTCAATTCTGCAATTAAATGTTGCTGTTTATCATAAGCAGCAGCTAGTTTTGTTATTTTTCTGTAGGCAAGTTTATTAGACGGGCGAACAATAAAAAAACCCCCCATTAAAAAACAGGCTACCGTTCCTAAAATACCAATCCACAATACATATTCCAGGTGATCAATAGCTTTGTCTATATCCTTCTGCTGTTTAAACAAAAGCGTATCTAAAACAGGAACTAATGCTTGTTCAGATATTAAATACTGCTTTAATAATTTGTTAACTTGTTCAGAATTGCTTGCTTTATGTATTTGCTCGGCTGTATTGATTAGGTTTTCGACTAAATATCTTGTGCTATTAGGTGTAGTTGCGGTTAATTTTTCTTGAGTCATTTTTAAACTAGCAACATCACTGTCAATAAATTTTAATAAGGTACTTTTTGTTGTTATTTCTTGTGACTGAAGTAACAGCAAATTTTTGGCAATACGCTGACTAAGCATTCGCTGCCTACCCATTTTATTAATATCAGTATTTGCTGCCTGTGAGGCATAAAAATCGTATATAAGCAGGCATTGGCTATAAAGTAGCCCAAATACCAACAAGTAAAAAACCAGGTAAACGGGCTTTTTTATAATAGATATTTTTATCTCACCTTGTTCTGTTGTTTTCATCCACTAAATATCCGTACAAAAATGAAAACAACCCGCACCTTTTTCCTTGCTTTTATACATGGCATTATCTGCTAAGGTAATTAAGGTATCAGCATTTTTACCGTGCTCAGGATAGAGAGAAATACCAATGCTGGTATTAATGCTAATTTCTGTATTAGCAATATTAAAAGGTGACGAAATTGCTGAAATAATTTTTTGAGCCACTATTTGCCCTGCTTTTAAAGAGGTATTAGGCTCTTTTAAAACAATAATAAACTCATCTCCTCCTAATCGAGCCACTAAATCGGAATCTCTGACACAGGCTCTTAACCTCTTTGAGACAGCGACCAATAACTTATCCCCGGATTGATGGCCATGTAGATCATTAACGGGTTTAAACTTATCCAAATCTAGAAAAAAAACAGCCAATGAGTTTATGCTTTCATCAGCAAGGTAATTTTCCAGTGTAGACATCAGCAACAAGCGATTGGGTAAGCCGGTTAAATAATCATAATTAGCTAAATATTCGGTTTTTTCATGTGCTTTCTTTTTCTCGGTAATATCACTGACAATACCGATATAATTAGACACTTTGCCAAAGCTATCTTTTACTGCATTGATACTAAGCATTTCTGCATAGAGTTCACTGCCTTTTCGTTTATTCCATAGTTCACCTTGCCAAGCCCCTTTCTTTTTCAGAGTGTCCCACATTTCTTCATAAAAAGCTTTATCCTGAACCCCTGAGGATAAAATTTGAGGGGTTTTTCCTCTAAGCTCTTGAATTGAATATCCTGTAATTTCTGTAAATGCTTTATTGACTCGAATAAATTTCAATTGCTCATCAACAACAATAATGCCATTTACACTATTTTCGAACACCTGTTCAGAGAACTTTAATTCATCATTGATTTTTAATTGTTCAGTTAATTTTTTATCCAGGTCTTTCGCTTTTTCTGCTAATAACAAGTTAGCTTGCTTTAATTCCTGCTCTGTACGAGAAAGGCGAAGAAAAGTTTTGACCTTGTTTCGAAATAGAGATATATCTATGGGTCTTAGAATATAGTCATAAGCCCCCACACCAAAACCAGCCTCTATATCTATGTCCGTCTTATTCTCTGAGCTAATAAAGATAACGGGAGTATTATTAAAAATAGAGGATTCCTGGAAAAATTTCACGGTTTCAAATCCTGATAAGACAGGCATATTAACATCCATGATAATTAATGAGAACTGATTATCAACCAGTTTTTCTAGTGCGATAGCACCCGAACTGGCGGTAATAATTTCAATTTCTTGTTGTTTTAACGCAGCTGTCATTAATGCCAAGTTTTGTGGGTTATCATCCACAATCAATACATAATCTCTATTTATTTGATTCATTTATGAACACCCAATTAATACCTTAAATTTATTTTTATGGCTGAATATAAACCACAGTTTATAATATTGTAGAGCGGACTTCAGTCCGCTCTACAAATGACGTGGCCTTAATTTATTAAATTAAGATTAATAGGCATGTTTATTTTTTACCTTACTGACAACGTATAGATAAACAAGAAACATCATCTTGTTCCTGCTTCTGATCCATAAAGCCATGTACTTTGTTTTTTATATGTTTGATACGTTCAGTGGGTTTACTTTCTAGTAGCTCACCTAGTAAACGCTGTTCACCAAACATTTTTCCATTATTATCAAGAACATCGGTAACCCCATCCGTATATGCAAACAATTCACAGGCATCAGTCCAGTGCCAGGCATCTGTTCTCTGGTCAAAATCATTATCCCCCAGCACTCCAGAAAAAACATGTTGAGATTTAAAAGTGTGAACTACTTCGCAGTTATCATTAATAACGATTAACTCAGGCAACCCTCCATTCCAAATTTCAATCGTTTTATTATGGCTGTCTACCATGCCGATAGCTAAGGCAACAAAGCGCCCAATAGGAATATCAACGCGAAGTCGATGATTAATTTCTTTAGCGATACTGGACACCAAAAATTGTTTTTCCGTCATTGCTTGAAAAACCTGATTAACAATAATGGTTGGAACCGAGGCAGCTAGGCCGTGCCCTGTTGCATCGGCAATAATAAAATAGATCCGTTCTGCACCGATTCTTTTAAAGCTTAATAAATCTCCGCTAAATCGTTTTGAAGGCAATATCCAGCAATCAACTTGTGCATCATCATCTAGCTCTTGATGTTGGATTAAATGGTCAAATATATCTTTGGTAAAATGGTGTTCAATTTCATTTTTTCGCTGATATTCGTTTAGCTGTTTATTGGCTTTAAGTAAGTTACACTGCATTGTAATTGAGTGTTGCACTCTTGCTAATTTAGCTAGCAAAATAACTCTATTCAGTGGTTTAGTTAGATAATCATCAGCCCCAGCATTTAATCCTGCAACAATACTGTCTTCATCCGTTAAAGCACTGAGAATAATAATAGGAATCCATTTTTCAGTGTATTTATCTCTAATGGCCTGCGTTGTTTCAATACCATTTATCCCTGGCATCATCACATCCATAAAAACCAAGTCAGGTTGCTCTTTAGCGATGACATCAATTGCGTCAAAGCCATTGTCCACCAACAATAATTCATGGCAAGGGGGGCAGCATTTTTTTTATCACCATACGATTGGTGAGTAGGTCATCAATTATTAATATCTTCATTAGTATTTTATAACCTATTAATTTAAAAGATAAAGCACAACTTTATGTTTAAGAGTAAGTTTCTAACTACTTTTTACAAATCCCATAAAATTTAGTATAGAATAGAATTTAGTTAATGATACTCAATATTATTTAGCATAGATGAATTTGATAAAAATAAAACTATTTTTTTCCACTCTGAGAGAGGGGGTATTTAGAAAAACCACTTCAGAAAATGAAAATCGCCTGCAGACATTGCTGGATAATATCTCTGATGCCATTATTACCATTGACTCAAAAGGAATAATGCTCACTGTTAATAATGCGGTTGAACATTTATTTGGTTATCGGCCATCAGAGCTAATAGGGAAAAATATCAATATTCTAATGACCGAACCCTATAGCTCAATGCATAACAGCTATTTGTTAAACTATCAAAAGACTGGACAAGCTCATGTTATTGGCAAAATTCGAGAAGTTGAAGGGTTAAGAAAAAATGGGGAGGTTTTTGAAGTTGAGTTATGGGTTCACGTTTTACAGTTTAACAAGCAAACACAATATATGGGGATTATTCGTGATATTTCAGAACGTAAACATCTTGATACTCTTAAAACCGAATTTATTTCCACGGTAAGTCATGAGTTAAGAACTCCTTTGACTTCTATCAGGGGCTCACTAGGCATGCTTAAATCAGGTGTGCTGGGTGAAGTTTCTAAAAAAGCGGAACGTATGATTGAATTAGCCCATAACAATACTGAGCGTTTAATCAATTTGGTTAATGATATTTTGGACGTTGAAAAAATCCAGGCTGGAAAAATGCTATTGAACTTTGAGGATGTTAATATTACCTCCTTAGTTAAGCAAAGTATTGAAGCTAATGAAACTTATGCAAATAGTTGTAATGTCACCCTGAAACTGACCGCAGGCGAACGGGACTATCACGTTTATGCTGACAGTCAACGCTTACATCAGGTGATGGCAAACCTAATATCCAATGCGGCTAAATTTTCTCCTGAAAAGGGAGCTGTTTGTATTGAAATCAGCAATAAAAATAATTTTATTTGTGTTTCTATTACGGATCAAGGCTTAGGTATTCCAGAACAATATAGGCATAAAATTTTCCAGAAATTCTCCCAGGTAGACTCTTCAGATACGCGACAAAAAGGGGGGACTGGCTTGGGGTTGAATATTACCAAAGCTATTATTGATCATCATGGTGGACATATTAACTACACGACTGAAGACGGTAAAGGGAGTACTTTCTTTTTTGAATTACTGGAGTACCAAGGTGAAAATGAGCAAAACAGTGATATAAGTCAACCATCAGATTCTGTTATACCGGCACATAAAAAGAACTGCCAACATATTTTAGTATTAGAAGATGAACCTGATATAGCAAAATTGCTTGCTTTATTACTTGAACAACAAAAATTTAATGTAAGCACCTGTTCTAATACCACAGAAGCAAGAAAACTCCTTGAAACTACACAGTTTGATGCCATCACCGTTGATATACGTTTACCTGGCCAAGACGGTCTCTCCTTTGTACAAGAGATACGGAGTAAAGAAAGCAATTTCTGTCTCCCTATTATCATCATTTCCGCTGAAGCTGAAATACATAAAAACAAGTCGTCAGTAGCTGCTTTAAGAATTGTTGATTGGATAGATAAACCTATTGATACAGAGCGTCTGAAAAAAAGCCTACATTATGCCTTAAAAAAATCAACTAACTCTTTAGCCAATATTCTGCATGTTGAAGATAATGAAGATTTAATTGAAATGATGTCAGGCTTGCTGGTTAATAAAGCACAGTTAAGCCATGCTTCAACGCTACAATTGGCTAAAGGTCAAATTAAATCAACACACTTTGACCTAATTATTTTAGATGTAGGGCTTCCTGATGGTAATGGTCTGGACCTCATTCCATTAATTAATCAACAAGACCCTCTAGTTCCCATTATTATTTTTTCCGCTCAATCTGTTGAACGGGATATTATCAAACAGGTTGATGCCGCTTTAATCAAGTCAAAAGTATCTAATGAAGAATTAGTTGGCACCATCAAAAAACTAATCTCAGGTTCAGGTTTGTAAAATGTCTATATTAGAAAAAGTTTTGTATGCGGAAGATGAAGCAGATATACGTGAAATCGCAACACTGGCTTTAGAAACGATTGGAGAGTTACAAGTAGCAAGCTGCCCATCTGGAGTTCAGGTTATTGATTTAGCAACTAGCTTTCGACCGCAGATCATTCTGTTAGATGTGATGATGCCTGAAATGGATGGACCTTCAACACTTGATGCGCTAAAAAAGCATGACATTTTAAAAGCAACCCCGGTTATTTTTTTAACAGCAAAGATTTTACCCAATGAAATAGAACGCTTTAAAGCATTGGGAGCTATCGAGGTTATCAGTAAACCTTTTGACCCTCTAACTTTAGCTGACCAAATAAAAGAAATATGGGCGCGCTGTAATGAATAGCAAAACTAAACAGGCAATTAACCGGATACAAGAATTACAGTTTTCTTTTGCCAAAAAATTATCAATTCGTATTAAGGAACTTAGGTCTGCGACTGATAATATAGATATAACAGCATCACCTAATACAGAAAATAATGCTGCTATTCTGAAAAACAGTCATGATTTGGCGCATAAGTTAGCGGGTTCAGCAGGAACCTTTCAGTTTACTGAGGTATCTAATCACGCTAAAAAGCTGGAAAACCTTTGTGCGCAGTTATTAGATGACAACAGGTCTTATCCTAAAGACTGGACTTCTCAAATTCAGCAATTACTTATTGCCATTGAACAAGCCTCTCATCATAAGGCGGAAACCTTATCCCTACCTGAAACCTCACCGAGCTTTAACAAGCCTATTGTTTTAGAAAACGAAATTATTTTAGTTGATGATGACGAACTTGTCTCTGCATTAATTCAGCAGCAAGCCAAACATTTTGGCTACAACATTAGCTGTATTACCAACCCAGAAGATCTCACTATTATATTGCAGAAGGCTCAACCTAAAATTATTCTGATGGATATTGTTTTTCCTAAGCATAGTTTTAATGGCATAGACTTAATTAAACAACTAAAAACAGACAACAAAATTCATTGCCCCGTCATTTTTATGTCTAACGAAGATGGCTTTTTGGCGCGGCTAGATGCAGTACGAGCGGGTAGTGATGGGTACATCGTCAAACCTATTAATATTTTAGAGTTAATTGAAATATTAGATAGGCATATACACTCGAAAAAGCATAATAATTTCAGGGCATTAATTATTGATGACGACCCTATTGTTACGGATTATTACCAACATATTCTGCAAAGCCATCAGTTTGACTGCGAATCCATTTCTCATCCACTAAAAACAATCGAAAAACTGCTCAGTTTTCAACCCGACATCATTCTATTAGATATTAATATGCCAGAATGTGATGGTTTTGAAATAGCTGAAGTTATACGCCAAGATAATCGCTTTACTCATATTCCCATTTTATTTTTAACAGCGGATAATGGAAATGAAAGGAAAATTGAAGCTTTAAAAGTGGGTGGCGATTATGTTTTCAATAAAAATACCAATAAAGAAACCTTTATCACTAATGTTGTCAGTCACAGTCAACGTTCAAAAGAATTACATTATGTTATTGAGCGGTTAAGAAAAGACGAAATTCGCTTTCAAGCAATAAGCCATTCCTCTTCTGATGCCATTATAACCCTCAATAAAAAAGGTTTAATTATTTTATGGAACCAGGGGGCTGAGAATATTTTTGGCTATCAGGCAATTGAAGTTATTGGTCACTCCATCGAAATAATTATTCCACCAGAATCACAAGAAAAACATCGAAAAGGTTTTAATAAGCTGGTTAAAAATAATGGCTCGTTGACAAAACACTCCATTGAGAGTAGGGCGATCACTAAAGAGCAAAAACTTATTTCAATAGAATTAACCTATACCGAATGGATATCAGGAAATGAACGTTTTTTTACCAGTATTATCAGAGATATATCGCACCGTAAAGTAATTGAGAGCGAACTCAAAATTCAACAAGAAAATTTAAATGCAATTATTAACAATTCAGCTGAAGGGATTATCACTATTGATAGTCGCGGAATAATTGAAATGGTTAACCCCAAAGTACTTGAAATCTTTAATTATGCTGCTGAAGAACTGATTGGACAGAATATTTCTATCTTAATGCCTGCAGAAATGAGAGGACAGCATCAATATTTTGTGAAACACTCTGAAATTCATGCACCAAAAATAATCAATCAAGCCAGAGAACTTGAAGGGCTTCGTAAAGATGGTTCCATATTTGCTATGGAATTAAATGTTTCACCGATGACTATTAATGGTGTGAAAAAGTATGTGGGTATTCTTCATGATATAACAGAAAGACAAAAAAATCTGGATGAAATAACAGCTGCAAAATTTGATGCCGAACAAGCAAATAAAGCAAAATCACAATTTTTGTCCAGTATGAGCCATGAACTACGTACACCCTTAAATGCTATTTTAGGCTTTACTCAAATATTACAAGAAGATAAAAAAACGCCTCTAAATGAAGACCAAAGGGATTCCTTAGACCACATCTTTACGGCTGGCAAGAATCTACTTCACTTGATAGATGAAGTTTTGGATTTATCAAAAATTGAACATGGTAAAGTCAACTTAAAGTTAGAAAAAATAAATTTAGTACAAATAATTAATAAAGCATTACAACTACTAAAACCTCAAGCCCAAAGAGCAGGTATTCAGCTTCAAGCTGAGCTACCAAATGAAAGCTGTTTTTTTGTAAATGCAGATTCTTTTCGTTTGAATCAGGTTATTTCAAACTTACTGACTAATGCCATTAAATATAATAAAGCTAATGGCATTGTTTCTGTTTGGTTAACAGAAACTAAGGGGCGAGTACGTTTTTATGTTAAAGACTCAGGGCTAGGTATTCCTGATACCTTAATGGCCGATTTATTTAAACCCTTTAATCGGTTAGGTGCCGAACAATCAGAAGTTGAAGGAACAGGCATAGGTCTGACCATAACAAAAATGTTAGTTGAAATGATGGGAGGTGACATAGGTGTTGAAAGTTCCTTTGGGGAAAGCTGTACTTTTTGGGTTGAACTTAAAAAAGCAGAAACACCCTCCAACGGTTCAAACATAACAAGCTCTTTGCTAACGGAGTTGGATTCAGCATCACAACCCCCCTCGGTTATCAGCATCCTCTATATAGAAGATAACTCCGCTAATCGATTATTGATGAAAAAAATCATCACTACACGAACAAGCTTCCATTATCATGAGGCTTATACAGCAAATGAAGGTATTACCGCAGCCATCAAACTCAAGCCACAAGTCATTTTTCTAGATATTAACTTACCTGATATGAATGGTTTTGAAGTTTTTGCACAATTAAAAAAACACAATATCACTGCTACCAGCAAAGTCATCGTTGTTTCTGCTAATGCAATGCCAGAAGATATATTAAAAACTCAAGGTGTTGGTTTTTTTGACTATATAACCAAACCCATTGATCAGAACCGATTGCTTTTTATATTAAACCAGGCATTAGAATTAAGTTAATATGGTTATATTTCGATGTTCCAGTTTTTTTAACTTGAATTTAGAAAATACTAAAAACTAGATAGGTAAGGCTAATTATCTTTACTCCTATGTCGTTAAGTTAAGTAATTTAAGATTACCGCTCTTAAGCCCTCTCTTGCTGGAGAGGGTTGGGTGAGGAGAAATAAAAAAGCTCTTTTTCCTTAACTTAATGACATTGAGTCTTACCC
>CAYYNM010000008.1:0-7519 GCA_964472945.1 uncultured Methylomarinum sp.
CTGCGACTGATACTGATGATATTTCTATGTTAACTATCATTCGTGAAGACATAGAAGAATTTGCCATTCTTGTCACAGCAAGTGACACACAGTTATTATTTAATGTCGCTTTATTTGATAGCACTCAAGTGATTGATGAGCAACTGGTCAGTTTAAATGAAATGATGTTAACGCTTAATATTGCTATGCCTTTATCATCTTTTGCATTAACGGGCGATATATATTCAATTTTTGGTGCGATGTCAGTTAACTCTGAACCGTCACAAATTCAAGAAGAAGTTCTTGTGTTATCTGAAAACATCATGGATGCACTTGAAGTTTGCCAACAGTTTTTAATTAAAGCCTAACAGGAGATTATTATGGGATTTTTAAACAACGTATTCAACACTCTAAAAGGCTACGGCAATGAAGCAAATGATGCCTTTGTAGATTCGCAAGGTATACGCATTATGGAACAAGAAATTAGAGAGGCAGATCAAAGTCAGCGTAAAGCCAAAGAATCACTTACCGATGTGATGGCCGAGCAGCAAAGAATTGCCCGCAAAGTTAAAGATTTAAAAGCCAGTGTTGATGAGTATAGTGTGGCTATTGGTAAATTATTAGAGTCAAATAATGAAGAGCTGGCAATGGAAACGGCTGAAAAGTTAGCTGAACTAGAAACAGATTTAGACAGCAACCAGGCTGTTCTTGATTCATATAATGAGCAAATTAAAGAGTTAAAAAAGATTATTAAAGATTCCGCTAAACAAATGGAAGCGTTGAAACGTGAAGTGGCTATTGTAAAATCGACGGAAGCCGCTCAAAAAGCCAGTGAAGCAACTGCCGCCCAATTTTCAGGGACTAATTCATCATTACGCTCAGCTTCTGCTTCAATGGAGCGTATAAAAGCCAAACAGCAAAAGCGTAAAGATAAAATGAAAGCTGCGCGTGAACTGGCAAAAGAAGAGAACGGGGGTGATTTAAAAGATAAACTGGCTGCCGCTGGAGTTATTGGGAGCCAGACATCAGCCTCTTCAATTTTTAGATCGGTATAGAAAAGATAATGCTGTAGAGCGGGCTTCAGCCCTCTATCATTAAAATACCTGTCTTTATGGCGACTAAAGTCTGCTCTACAATGTGATCCATGATTGGTTCAAGGTCAAAATATATTGAATCCTCGCTTCTAAGTTGCTTTGCGTTTGTGATATGCCCAGGCAACAATAATTCCCGCAATAAAACCAAACAAATGGCCTTCCCAGGAAACTCCTGGGGTAGAAGGGAGAACACCAAAAATCATACCGCTATAAAAAAATATTAAAGCTATCGAAACTACAATGTATTTTATTTTTCTAGAAAACCAGCCTGCTAATAAAAGGTAAGAGAAAAGGCTAAATATAACCCCAGAAGCTCCAATATGAATGGCACTTCGCCCCATTAGCCAAGTTAATGAGCCACCAACTAATGCCATCCATATTATTTTGGCAAACATCTTGTTTCCTTCTAACAAGGCCAAAACAAGAGCAAAGATAGCAAAACTGATAGAGTTGCCTATTAGATGAGATAAGGAGCCATGTAGAAAAGGGGCGAAAATAATTCCAACTAGACCAGATGCCGTTCTAGGTATCAAGCCAAACTGCTGTAGCGGGAAAACAAAAGATAAAAAATAGCTTCCCCAAATAACAATAAGAAAGACGATAATAGCTTTTATGGATTGGTTCAATTGATTAGCTCATTTTTAGCAAAAGGGGGCTTTATCCAGCACCCCAAAAGGCTGTTACTAATAAGGGTATATTTGTTAAAAGTACAAATTTAACCCACCTCTAATTCCTTATAATAAAAATAGCAAAATTATTCCGCAGGCTTTAACAAAGGCTTAACAAAAGTCTCAAAAGATTGTTCATTTAAAATTCCCTGTTGCATAAAGACTAAATGTCCATCTCTAGCAATAATGACGGTAAAAGGTAAGATGCCAAAAGGATTACCCCATTGTTTTAATAGTGAGTATTGTAATTCTGGATCTGCTTGTAACACAGGGTAGTTAATACCAACCGTTCGAACGTAATTCTTTAATTTTCTTACTTTATCAAGACCAATACCTATTATCTGTAAACCTTTGTCCTGATAACGTGTTTGATAGTCTATAAAGTCTGGTATTTCAATTTGACAAGGGCCGCACCAGGTTGCCCAAAAGTTAAGCATAATGACTTTACCATGCCAGTCATATAAATTATGCTTTTGTCCATCTAAATCATTAAGAATGAGAGAGGGCAACTCCCAGGCATTGGAAATGGTTTTATTGCTGTTTTGAACTTCAGCAAAGATAGTTACTGAGTAAGAAAATAAAATTAAGCTGAAAAATACAATCTTTTTTCTTAAGGTCATAGATGTATACATAAGATCATTAATATATTTAAGTAACATGTCTATTTACAATCCACAGGTCACTACCATTTAAGTTAAGAAATAAATGTTTTTTGTAGGTAGGAGCGGCTTTAGCCGCGATGTCGCGGCTAAAGCCGCTCCTACGTAAATACAAAACCACATAATTAAAGACAGTGAGGACTTTAAAAAGTGCTTTTTTAAGTTTACCTGGAATTCGTTAATAGTTATGTTAACCTCGGCTAAAAACCCATTCTTTTTCTGAAGATAAAGGTTCATTAAAACTATAGTTTTCCAAATTAAAAGCTTTAACGTGCTCAGTTGTCGTTAATCGGTTTTTTATAATAAAGTTAGTCATCAAACCGCGAGCACGTTTGGCATGAATACCTATGGTTTTATATGTTCCTGCTTTATTCTCTTTAAAGGCCAAGGTTAATATTTTAGCGTTTAATAGCTTGGGTTTAATCACTTTAAAATATTCTGTCGAAGCTAAATTAATTAGAGTAGGAGGTTCTTTATCATTAAAATCCTGGTTAAGTAACTCCGTAACCTGATTCCCCCAGAATTCATATAAATTTCTTCCTTGTGAGTTTTGTAAACGTGTTCCCATTTCTAAACGATAAGCTTGTATAAGGTCTAAAGGCCTTAATAAACCATATAAGCCTGATAGAATTCTTAAATGTTGTTGGGCAAAATTAAAATCCTCTTCATTGTAATTAGCTGAATCAATTCCAGCGTAAACATCTCCTTTAAAAGCAAGTAAGGCTTGTTTTGCATTACTTAAGGAAAAAGGAGTGGAGAAGTCTCTATAGCGCTGCCAGTTGAGTTGGCTTAATTTATCACTAATCTTCATTAAGTTCGATAAGTCTTCTGTACTGAGCTGTTTAACGGTATTAATAAGTACCTGACTTTGTGTTAGCTGTCTAGGTAAAGTATGTCGCTGGAATGGGTTGCTTGAGAAGTCTAAAGTTTTTGAAGGAGATATCGCTATAATCATGGTTTTATCTAGGCTAAAAGGAATAAAATAATTATTCTTTTGAATTTTATCTATTTTACTCTACATTACTGCTTGCCAGCTATTCGTTGTTAGCCTATTCTTAGCTATATTATATTAAAAATCAGTTATATCAAGGACAATAGATGATTACAGATGCAGTTGTGGAACTGTCCCGCTGGCAGTTTGCTGTTACTACCTTATACCACTTTCTATTTGTACCTCTTACTATAGGGTTATCGGTTCTTTTGGCTATTATGGAGTCAACTTATGTGTTGACTGGCCGAGAGATTTATAAAGATATGACCCAGTTCTGGGGCAAGCTCTTTGGAATTAATTTTGCATTAGGGGTGACGACAGGTTTAACAATGGAATTCCAGTTTGGAATGAACTGGTCTTACTTTTCTCATTATGTAGGTGATGTTTTTGGTGCACCTTTAGCCATTGAAGGTTTAATGGCTTTTTTTATGGAGTCTACCTTTGTGGGCTTGTTTTTTTTCGGTTGGGATAAACTGAGTAAAGGTCAGCACTTAATGGTTACATGGCTGGTTGCATTCGGTTCAAATTTATCTGCACTTTGGATTTTAGTGGCCAATGGCTGGATGCAACATCCTGTTGGTGCTGAATTTAATTACGAAACAATGCGGATGGAAGTGACAAGTTTTGCAACCTTACTATTTAATCCTGCGGCTCAAGTCAAGTTTGTACATACCGTTGCTGCAGGGTACACAACGGCATCAGCCTTTGTTTTAGCGATAAGTGCCTATTATATGCTAAAGGGGCGTGATTCGGCTTTTTCTCAACGTTCTTATACCATTGCTGCAGGTTTTGGTTTTGCTGCAGTTTTATCTGTTATTGTGCTGGGTGATGAAAGTGGTTATACCGATGGGGAAGTGCAAAAAGCTAAGTTGGCGGCTATTGAGGCCGAGTGGCATACTGTGGAAGCACCGGCTGCTTTTACTGTGATCGGATTTCCTGATCAAGAGGCTATGAAAACTCATTATGCAATAAAAATCCCTTGGGTTTTGGGCTTGATTGGTACGCGGTCTATTGATACGCCTATTATTGGGTTAACAGAAATTTTAGAAAATAATAGAAAGCATATTCATAATGGAATTAAGGCTTATGGTCTATTGCAACAGCTTAGGGATGGCAATAGAGATAAAGCTTTAATTTCAGAGTTTGAATCAGTAAAAAAAGAACTAGGCTATGGCTTATTATTAAAACGATATACAGAAAATGTTGTTGATGCGACTGATGAACAAATTGAGTTGGCAGTAAAAAATTCAATCCCTCATGTCGCTCCTTTATTCTGGACCTTTAGAGTGATGGTTGGTAGCGGTTTTATTATGTTGATTGTTTTTGTAATTGCTGTAATAGCAAGTTCGATTAGGAAATGTAGAAAGGATTGGATTTTAAAATTAAGTCTTTATACCGTACCTCTTCCTTGGGTTGCTTGTGAAACAGGGTGGTTTGTCGCTGAATTTGGGCGGCAGCCTTGGTCAATTGCAGAGGTACTTCCTACTTTTTTAAGCACCTCATCTTTAACTGAATGGGATATTATTTTAAGTCTGTCAGGTTATATTCTTTTCTATACTATTTTCTTGGTAATCGAAATGTTTTTAATGCTGAAATATATTAAGCTGGGGCCGAGTAGCCTACATAGAAGGCGCTATCATTTTGAAGTAGACCAAAGAGGTTAATGATGATTTTTGATTATGAAACTTTACGTATTATTTGGTGGGCTTTTTTAGGTTTTCTAATTATCGGCTTCGCCATTATGGGTGGGTATGATTTAGGGGTAGGTATATTATTGCCTTTTCTAGGTGAAAATGATGATGAAAGACGCGTTATATTAAATTCTATAGGCTCAACCTGGGAAGGTAATCAAGTCTGGTTTGTTATGGCTGGCGGTGCTTTATTTGCTGCTTGGCCAACTGTTTATGCGGTGACCTTTTCAAGCTTTTATTTTGCCTTGCTATTAGCTTTATTTGCTTTATTTTTACGCCCTTTGGGGTTTGATTACCGGAGTAAAGTTGCAACACCATTATGGCGTGAAAATTGGGATAGAGCTTTATTTATTGGAGGGTTTGTTCCATCCTTGGTACTAGGGATTGCTTTTGGAAATCTATTAAAAGGTATTCCTTTTTATTTTGAAAGTGATATGCGTATTATATATTCGGGTACGTTTTGGGGATTGTTAAACCCCTTTGCTTTATTAACAGGACTATTAAGTTTGTCTATGTTTACTATGCACGGTGCTATTTATCTGCAGATTAAAACAATTGATAGTATTAATCGACGGGCTAAAAAAGCAGTGTTAATATTTACTATAGCCACTTTGGTTTTGTTTGCCTTGGGAGGTCTTTGGGCTGTTAACCTTGATGGCTATCATATTACCTCGGAGGTATTGACTAATGGAGCATCTAACCCTCTGACTAAGTTTGTTAAGCGCGAGCCTGGTTTATGGTTAGATAACTATGGACATCTTCCCGGTTTATGGGCGATTCCTATTGCAACTTTTATTTCAGGGATAATAGCATTAGTACTTTCTAGGGCTGATAAGCCGGGGACTGCTTTTGTTTTTAGTAGTGTTACTATTGCTACAATTATTTTGACTACAGCATGCTCTATGTTTCCTTTTCTAATTCCTTCCAGTCTTTCATTAAATAGTTCCTTAACCGTTTGGGATGCAAGTTCTAGTATAAAAACTTTAAGTGTTATGTTTTGGGCAACAGTGATTTTTTTACCGCTGATTATAGTTTATACCAGCTGGGTATTTCGAGTTCTTCGAGGTAAGGTCACTGTCGACCATATTCGAAAAAACAACCATACACTTTATTAGGAGGAAGCATGTGGTACTTTACTTGGATATTGGGTGTGTTACTGGCTTGTTCCTTAGGTATTATTAATGTATTAAGACTTGAAGCGCAGGAGGCTTTAGAAAAAGAGCATATTGCAATAGACCCTTTAACGCAGTTATTAGCTAGAGAAAGTGTGCTTGAACGACTTCAGGAAAAAGTGGATAACTCGAAACGGAATGAAATGCCTTTTTCATTGCTGTATCTTAGTTTAACGGATTTTAAAAATAAACATCATTTAGCAGAGTATGAGATGGATACCACACTGTTTAAAGTTGTTGAAACACTTAAGCAGGATATTCGAACAGGATTAGATATTGCTGCTAGAGTAGGGGAGGAAGATTTTGTCTTGGCCTTGCCTGGAATATCTCGAGAGAGAGCCGAAATTATTGCAGAAAGAATTAAACGGAATATTTTTGTTAATGTAACCACGCCTAGAAAGGATGCTGTTGATATTGCCGTCGGTTTTGTTGAATATACTGATCACACGGATGTGATTGCCGAAGAAGTCGAAATGGGAATGGGGGAAGTGGAAGCCTTATTAAGCATTGCCATTGGAAAGTGTCTTGAGTCTACAATGAGCTAACTCAGTAACGAGAGTTCAATAATACCTAAGCCATAATTTCGCGTATTATTAAGCTCTCATTGCTAATTAAAATTGTGAGATGATAATAGATTAGAACACTGTTTTTCTACTTATAAAAATAATAAAAGAGGAAGAAATGCCTGTTGATATTCTATTTACAGTTATCATAACTGCTGTTATTCAATCCGTTTTTGGCGTAGGTGTTTTGTTATTTGGTACGCCTATTCTACTTCTACTGGGCTATGACTTTATTAATGCGTTAAGTGTGTTATTGCCTATCTCAATTGCTATAAACTCCCTGCAAATCATTAAACACTACCAATTTATTGATGCTACGTTTTATAAAAGAGTGTTGATTTATAGTATTCCCTTAGTGGTAGTCTTTTTATTTTTTGTAAGCTCTAGCAAAATAAGCATTGGATTATTAGTGGGCGGTTTTTTGGTTCTGGTTGCATTAAAAAGTTTTTTTCCTGTTATTGAACAAAAACTGCAACAAATGATTAAGTATGAAAAAACATATCTTGCTGTGATGGGCTTAGTTCATGGGCTGACTAATTTAGGTGGGTCTTTATTAACCGCAATTGTGCATGGAAAAGGATATGATAAAAATACCACGCGGGTGACTGTTGCTATTTGTTATGCCAGCTTTGCTCTATTTCAGCTTATTACCTTATTTTTGATAGGCAGTCATTTTGAGTTGTCTTATGCTGATAATATGAG